>SVGK01000046.1 GCA_015056395.1 Clostridiales bacterium | reverse complement strand
GAGGCATCTAACGCTATACGATATGCACAATTATCGTTAGATATAATGCTGATAATAGATGGCGATTTGTGCAATCCGTCATGACTGAAACCACAAAAACCCTTTTGACACTTGAATCATTCATGGCGTCCGCCGCGCGTGAGCGCACCGTTGTCCATCGACCTGCAGGGCGTGTTTTCCCCGCGATTGGCTATTGGCGGCTGATAGCCGCCGCTACGGGCCGCTGCTACGGAGGCCGTTTGGGATCACCTTTCGCATTTGCGGACAACGGGTAGCGAATGGGGGCGCAGCGAGCGGCGCCCCTACGGCGACGATCGTATCGCTTGTGCTGTCCGCAATGACGCATCGTTTCGAACGACCGTCGCTGTTCTGAACAGGCCTCCCGTAGGGACGCCATTCATGGCGTCCGCCCGTGTGCGTGTGCGCGCATTTTTCCGGCGTCCTCCATCATCACCTCGCCCCTCCGACATATCACAAGGCCATAAAGAAGCCGTCCCGGCATGGTCGATCGAAACCATACCTGGACGGCTTTTTTGATGCCTTTCTTCCCCCTTCACGCCCGGCCGCGTATCACGTCCTCGACGAACGCCAGCACCGCGTCCGCCGCCTGCCGCCTGTAGGGGCGCTCCTTGGATACGACGCCGTCATAGACCGGCGAAAGCCCCGCCTCCTCCGCCAGGCGGTTCAGGCCGTTCATCCGCACCAGCACCGCGTTGTGGCCCAGCGTGCGCGTCCTGTCGCGCGCCGCGGTCTCGGCGCGGTAGCGCTCCGCGTCGATGGCCTTCGCCGACCACATGCGCCTGGTCAGCTCCAGCGCGTAGATCGCGCGGTGGTATTCCTCGAACGCCTCCAGCGCGTCCACGATCATGTCCATGGCGTCCTCGTCGTCACTGTAGCGCGCCAGCAGCGCGTCGATCACTTCCGCGTCCAAACGCACGGGCTCTCTCCCCCTTTGTCCATAATAAAAGGACGGCCTGAAACCGAGCCTCGGCCGCCCAGAAGGCTTTTACGGACTGCGCATCCTATCTTACTCCTATCATTCGTCTCCTGACACTGAACGGTCTCCGGATAACGGAAAACGCCGGTCGAAGTTGACCAATGACCTGCGGCCCATCGCGGGCACGACTTTGACTTTAACTTTATGACCTCGTTAAGCCTCGAAATGCGCTTCATCCGACGGAAATGTGATCACAGGTCGATCTCCATGGTCTCGTGCGCGTTGACCTCGTCCAGCGCGAGCTGCAGCCGACCCAGCTCGTCGTTGACATCGCTCAGCATCGCGCGCGCCTGGTCGATGTCGTAGTTCACGTAGGTGTACTCCACCAGGTTGCCGGAGCGGTAGGTCGGATCCACGCGCTTCTTCGGCAGCTTCTTGCTCATCGCGGAGAGCCTGTACTTGAGCGCCGTCAGCTGCGGCAGATAGACCAGCACCTGGTCCACCGTCATGTCGAAGCCCGGCACCGTGTGGGTCGTGTTGAACACGTTCAGCGCGTGTCTCACCGTGCGTATCTTCTTCTCCAGCGCCTTCAGCCGCGCCAGCGTGTCGAGCATGTCGTAGGCCGGCCGCGCGTCCTCGGGATCCTCCTGTATCGAGACCACGAACTCGCGGCTCTGCTCCTCCTCCTGGAGTATCATGTTGTACTCCTCGTTCAGCTTGCGCAGGAGCTTCCCCGCCTGCGCGGATGTCAACTGCATTCCGCATCCCTCCTTACGAAAGGTATTATACGTCTTTTCCGCGCGTCCCGCAATGAACCTGCGGTTCAAAACGAAATTTCTTCTTGCATTTTCTGCCGATATATGGTATCATCGTCGGGCACGCTTTTCGAAGGAGGCGATACCATGCAGCTTTCGTTTCCCGCGATCGACCCCGTGCTGACGGGGCAGAACATCGTCCGCCTGCGCAAGCAGAGAGGCCTCACCGTCAAGGACCTGCAGACCTGGTTCCACTTCGAAGAGCCCCGCGCCATATACAAGTGGCAGAAGGGGCAGACGCTGCCCAACATCGACAACCTCTACGCCCTGAGCGCGCTGCTGGGCGTGACGATGGATCAGATCATCGTCGGCCGCGGCGCGAACACCGCCGGACCGCAGGAAGACGCCTGCGGTCCGGCGTCTTTTATCGGGCGAACTCGTCCTGCAGCGCGTCCTGTATCTGCTGGAGCGTCTCCACGCTCTCCTTGTCCGTGTACAGCGCCGCGTGCGGCTTGTCACGGCCCCGCGCCTCGGCGCGCCATGCCTCGGGCGTGCGGCCGTATATGCGCGTGAAGCCCTCGCGCAGATAGCGTATCGCCGAGAACCCGCTCACCATCGCCACGTCCGTGACGGTCATGTCCGTGGTCGCCAGCAGCTCAAGCGCCCTGCGGCAGCGCAGGCGCAGCACGTACTCCTGAAAGGCCATGCCGAAGTTCTCGTGGAAGAAATGCGAAAGGTAGGTCATGGTCAGCCCCTCCCGCTCCGCCACATCCTTGAGCAGCAGCTTCTGGTCCGCGTTGGCCTCTATGAACGAGGCGATGCGCACGACACGCGCGTTGCGCTGATCCGCGGCCTTCTGCTCCTGCTCGTCGAGCACCCTGTGCGGCACGCACGCAAGCATGTGATCGAACAGCAGGTCTATGCGGCCGGCACACTGCAAGCCGTAGCGCTCGCCCTTGCGGAAGAACAGCTCGGATATGCCCAGCAGCTCCGCCGCCAGCGCGCGCCTGTGCTCCACGCCTATCGCCACGTCGTTGAGCAGCAGCGGCGTGAAGCTGGTCGAGTCGATCAGCGGATAGTACGCGCGGAAGAACGCGGGCGAGATCTGAAGCTCGACATAGGTATATGTGGAGGTCTCCCCCGCGCCGAAGCATTCGTGGCACTGGCACGAGTTCGCCAGGAACAGGTCGCCTGGGCGCACGATGTGCTCTATGCCCGGATAGCGTATGCGCATGAGCCCGTCCACGATCACGCCGACCTCGATCTCGAAGTGTATGTGTGGCGGCACATAGGCCGTCGTGCCCATCTTGAACGTGAAATTCGTGCCCGCATAGTCGATGACCTCATATTGCCTCTGCATGCCCGAAACCCCCTTCCGCGGACGCATTCTTTTCCTTGCTTAACGCCATTATACCCCAAAATCGCAAACTTGTACAGTCCCGGGCGCAAACAAATGCTTTTAAACCGGGCCGATTTCTGGTAAACTATCATGCGCAGGGAACAGAGAAGCCCTGACGGAAAATACGAAGGAGGTCATCGCAATGAAGCTCTTCAACACGATCATCAACGCTATTTCGAACGGATTCGAGTCCCATACGCTTCAGGCGCGCGACGAACTCCGCTTCAGCCTCCCCGGAAACATGGACGCTGTCAAGACGGAGATCCGCTGGTTCAACGGTCAGCACGACCTGGACACCCGCGTAACATGCCAGCTGCTGTGACAGGCCGGCCTGTCCCTCGAAGGGAGGATTAACACAATGTATACCGAAATCGCAAATTTGTACCACAGGATACTCTCCGAGGACGTGATGGTCCCCACGCTCAAGGCCACGCTGTTGGACGCCGTGAAGCCGCGCGTGCGCAAGGCCCCGGCCGTCAAGCCCACCCGCAACGAGCGCCGCGCCGAAGCCGCGTGGAAGCGCTATTGCGAGAAGAACGGCCTGAACGACGCCGGCGTGAAGATCGCCGCGTGATGTAAAAGAGTATGACGAGATCCCCGCATCGGTCAGCCGGTGCGGGGATCGCTGTGTTTTGGATCGATCGGACGGGATTGACGCGGAGGGCATTCCATTGTATAATGGAACCATACAATAACCATATATCCGTATGTGAACAGACAGGAGGAGATGAGCTATGTCCGAGCAAGCCCTGATACAGTTTCGCGTCGATAAGGATCTGAAGCGCGATGTGGCCGCGATATGTGACCAACTCGGCATGGACATGCCGACCGTGTTCAGGATGTGCATGAAACAGATGTGCATCGTCAGGGGCCTGCCCTTTCCTGTGACACTGCCCGCGGCGCCCGCATCGGGCATGGCTGCATTGGATGCATTCCGCGAGATCCGGCGGCTGACAGCCGATACGCCTGAGATGGATCTTGACGAGATCAACGAAGAGATCCGGGCGGCCAGGGCGGAACGAAAAGCTGCGCAGGGGAATACATGATGAGACAGCTTGCAGCGATCGATACGAACGTACTCGTCTCGGCCCTGCTCTCCAAGGGAGAGGATGCCGCCACGGTACAGGTTTTTCGCGCCATATTCGAAGGAAGGCTCATCCTGCTGTACCATCAACAGATGCTTGCGGAGTATGAGGAAGTCCTTCGTCGCCCCAAGTTCCATCTGCCGGAGGAGGCCGTTCGTTCGGTCATGTCCGCGATCAGGCAGTTTGGTATCGAAGTCGATCCGAGCCCGACAGGTGAGATCCTGATCGACATGGACGATCTCATATTCTACGAGGTCGCTATGGAGAAACGAAAGGACGGCGCCCGCCTTGTCACCGGAAACCAAAGGCATTTCCCCATCACGGATCTTGTCGTGACCCCTTCGGAAATGATGGATATACTGAATGGACGGAAATGAATATGGTATCGCCCCCGCCGAACACGGAGGCGGTCTTCATATTCAGCACCCCAATACCATCTCAAGCCCTTCGGGCCGCAGGCAGTAGGCGGGATCGCCGGCGCGCACGGCGGCGAGCATCTGCTCCGCGTCGAACCACGCCACGCGCTCCACCTCGTCCTTCTGGAGGGCAAGCGTCGCTATGTCGACCGGCGCGTCGTAGACGTACACGAACGAGACCTCGTCGTCCAGGAACGGCTTTCCGTAGAACACGTCCTCGTCCCTGTGCGAAAACGTGCCCATGAAGGCGAGCTGCGTTTCTTCGACATGTATGCCCAGCTCCTCGGCAAGCTCGCGCAGTGCCGAGGGGAGCGGTTCTTCGCCCGCGTCGATGTGGCCTGCGGAGGACGTGTCCCAGCGGCCGGGATTGGAATCCTTGCAGGCGCTGCGCTTCTGAAGGAGCACCTGTCTGCGCCCTTCTTGCATGCGCACGACCCATATGTGCGCCGTGCGGTGGCGCAGGCCCGACGCGTGCGCCTCGGTGCGCGTGGCGGTCGCGCCGGTCGGGCGGCCGTTTTCGTCGACGATGTCGAATATCTCTTCGCGGGACATGGGATCACCTCGATGATGTGGGAGGAAGGGGCGACGGATGACGGTGCGCTCACGCGCGGGCGGGCGCCATGGATGGCGCCCCTACGGCGGCGCTGTATCTTCGTGCGGTATGCTGGGGCGGCCTTCGTCACGCAGGCTCCCCGGCCATTGATTCTGAATTCTGAATTAACAGAACGGCGGGACGCTCCGTCCCGCCGTCGATATGTCCGCTCAACCGCCCAGGTACGCCGCCCGGACCCTGTCGTCCGCCAGTATCTCCTCGGCGGGGCCGGACATGGTGACCTGGCCCGTGCCCAGCACATAGGCGCGGTCCGCGATGGAGAGCGCCATCTGCGCGTTCTGCTCCACCAGAAGTATGGTCGTGCCGGAGGCGTGCAGCTCGGCGATGATGTCGAATATCTGTTCGACCAGTATGGGCGCCAAGCCCATGCTGGGCTCGTCCAGCATCAGGAGCTTCGGCTTGCTCATCAGCGCGCGTCCCATGGCCAGCATCTGCTGTTCGCCGCCGGACAACGTGCCCGCCACCTGCTTCTCGCGCTCCTTCAGGCGCGGGAAGCGCTTGAACACGTCCTCCAGCGACCCGTCGATCTCCGTATTGGGCCGCGTGTAGCCGCCCATCTCGAGGTTCTCGCGCACGGTCATCTGCTGGAACACGCGGCGTCCCTCGGGGCACAGCGCCATGCCGCGCGCGACGATACGGCTCGCGGGCGTGCCCAACAGGTTCGTGCCCTCGAACGTGATCATGCCGCTGCGGGGCTTGAGCAGGCCCGCCACGGTGTTCAGCGTGGTCGACTTGCCCGCGCCGTTCGCGCCGATCAGCGTGACGATCTCGCCCTCGTTCACCTCGAACGTGATGCCCTTTATGGCGTGTATGTTCCCGTAATAGACGTGGATGTCCTCCACATTCAGAAGGCTCATGCCGTCAGCCCTCCTTCCGCTTGCCCAGGTAGGCTTCGATGACCGTCGGGTTGGACTGTATCTCCGCCGCCGTGCCCTTTGCGATGATGCGGCCGTAGTTCAGCACGCATATGCCCTCGCAGATGCCCATGACCAGGTTCATGTCGTGCTCGATCAGCATGACCGCGATCTGGAACTTGTCGCGTATCTTGATGATGTTCTCCATGAGCTCCTCGGTCTCATGCGGGTTCATGCCCGCCGCCGGCTCGTCCAGCAGCAATAGCAGCGGATTCGTCGCCAGCGCGCGCACGATCTCGAGCCTGCGCTGCGCGCCGTAGGGCAGAGAGCCCGCCTTCACATTCGCCATATCCTGCATGTCGAATATGCTCAGCAGGTCCAGCGCCTGCTCGTGCTGGCGCTTCTCCTGCTTCCAGTAGGCGGGCAGGCGGAATATGCCTGAGAACATGCCGTACTTGACCTGGTTGTGCAAGCCTATGCGCACGTTGTCCTCCACGGACATGTTGCCGAACAGACGTATGTTCTGGAACGTGCGCGCGATGCCCAGCTTGTTCGCCTGCACCGTGTTCATGCCCGCCGTGTCCTTGCCGTCGATCATCACGGTGCCCGTCGTGGGCTGGTAGACCTTCGTCAGCAGGTTGAACACGGTGGTCTTGCCCGCGCCGTTGGGGCCGATCAGGCCGGCGATCTCGGTGCGGCCCACGATCATGTTGAAGTCCTCGACCGCCTTCAGGCCGCCGAACTCTATGCCCAGGTGCCTGGTCTCCAGCACGGGGCGCTTGTCCAGGTCGCGCTCCGGCACGATGGCGTAGCTGGGGAACTGCACCATCTTCGTGTTCGATTGACGCTTCTGTTCGCTCATGCCGACTTCCCCTCCTCCGTGAGACCCCTGTCGCGCCTGCGGCGCGGATTGATGCGCTCGAAGAAGGCGCGCATGGTCGGGTTGTTGGTCATCAGCATGACCAGTATCAGCACCACGGCGTATACCAGCATGCGGTAGTCGTTGAACGCGCGCAGCATCTCCGGAAGCACCGTCAGCAGCGTCGCCGCGATGATGGAGCCGCGTATATTGCCTATGCCGCCCAGCACCACGAACACAAGCACGAGTATCGAAGTGTCGAATTTGAACTTGCTTGCGGTGATGGTCGAGAAATTCAGCCCGTACAGCGCGCCCGCCATGCCCGCCAGCACCGCCGACGTGACGAACGCCATCATCTTATACTTGGTCACGTTGATGCCCATGGCCTCCGCGGCGATGCGGTTGTCGCGGCACGCCATGATCGCGCGGCCGGAACGGCTCTTGACCAGGTTGTTGACCACCACCAGCGAGAACATCACCAGCACGAAGCCCATGGCGAATGTGGAGATCTTGTCCACGCCCGTCGCGCCGGCGGGACCGTTGACCAGTATCTTTCCCGGTATCTGTGGGTTGTTGAACGACACGTACAGCCGCCTTCCGTCAAGCGAGAAGTACAGGCAGTTCATGACGTTTCGTATGATCTCGCCGAAGGCCAGCGTGACGATGGCCAGATAGTCGCCGCGCAGCCTGAGCACCGGCACGCCGATCAGCACGCCCGCGATGCCCGCAAACAGGCCGCCCGCGACCATGGAGAGCACCAGGCGCAGCACCTCGTTCTCAAGGCCGAACGCGCTCACCAGCCACGTAGACATCACGATGCCCGAGAACGCGCCCACGGACATGAAGCCCGCGTGGCCCAGGCTCAGCTCGCCGGATATGCCGACCACCAGGTTGAGCGATACCGCCATCACGATGTACACGGTGATGGGGACCAGCTGCCCCTTGAGCGAGCGGCTCATGCTGCCGGCGGAGACCATCCACTGGCATATGACGAACGCGAGTATGACCAGCGCGTAGGTGACGAAATCGGCGACCGTACTCTTCTTCAATCTCATGCCTGTCACCTCACACTTTCTCATGCACCGGCTTGCCCAGCAGGCCCGCCGGCTTGAACAGCAACACGATGATCAACACGGCGAACACCAGCACGTCACCCAGCTCCGTGGAGATATAGGCCTTGCCCAGTATCTCGATGATGCCGAGCAGCAGCCCGCCGATCATCGCGCCCGGTATGGAGCCTATGCCGCCGAACACCGCCGCGGTGAACGCCTTGATGCCCGGCATGGAGCCCGTTGTGGGCTGCAGCGTCGGGTACGACGAGCACAGCAACACGCCCGCGATCGCCGCAAGCGCCGAGCCTATGGCGAACGTGACGGAGATCGTGCGGTTGACGTTGATGCCCATGAGCTCCGCCGCGCCCTTGTCCTCGGACACGGCGCGCATGGCCTTGCCCATCTTCGTCCTGCCGGTGAACAGCGTCAGCGCGACCATGATCACGATGTTGGCCGCGATGGTCAGAAGCGTCTCGCTGGTGATGACCAGCTCGCCGCCGAACAGGCGGATGGCGCCCACGCTGAACACGGACGGGAACACCTTGGGGTTGGAGCTCCAGATCAGAAGCGCGATGTTCTGCAGGAAGTAGCTCACGCCTATGGCCGTGATCAGCACGGCCAGCTTCGTCGCCTGACGCAGCGGCCTGTAGGCCAGCCCCTCTATGACGATGCCCAGCGCCGTGCAGACCACCATGGCGATCACGACGCTGACGAGCGGCGGCAGACCCAGATACTGCATGGCGCAGAAGGCGATGTACGCGCCCACCATGATGACGTCGCCATGGGCAAAATTCAGCATCTTGGCGATGCCGTAGACCATGGTATAGCCAAGCGCGATGATGGCGTACACGCTTCCCAGGCTTATGCCGCTGATGAAGAAGCGCAGAAACGAAACCATAAGAACAACCCCTTAAGTCAATTAGGAATTAGGAATTCGGAATTCGGAATTGATGGTGTGGGGGCTTCGCCCCCACGCCCCCGGGTGGCGCGCCGCTTGCGCGGTTTCCCGCGGCGCTTTCGCTTGCGAACAGGCATCTCGTAGGGACGCCATTCATGGCGTCCGCCCCGTCGCCGAACGGGCAATGTGGATGCTGTCGGCGTTTGGGCCTCGCGCCGCGCGATCAAATACGGCTGCAGGGCCTACTTTATCGCATGCGGTGCCGCCCCTCTCCGTCACACGCCGCGATCGCCTTTCACCTACGCCGAACGCTCCCGCGCGCCTTCGGCCAATCAACTGTTAACTGTTCACTGTCAACTGATAAAAATACATCAAGGTAATCCACGTTCACCGGCTTCTTTGTCGGCAAACGTGGATTACCTCATCAGGCCCCGGCCCCGCGCGAGGCGGGACCGGGGATCATACACATTCGATCAGCCCTGATAGGCGACGTATGCGCCGTTCTCGATGATGACGGCGGTCGGGGTCTTGGACACGGTGCCGTCCTCGGACCAGGTCATGGTGCCGGTCAGGCCGGTGACCTCGATGGTCTTGAACTGCTCGATCAGCATCTCGCAGGCGTCCTCATAGGAGGTGGAGCCGTCGATGCCGGCCGCCTGGGAGGCCTGATACAGCGCGTACACGGCGTCATAGCAGTCCGCGGCGAACTGGTTGGGGATCTCGCCGGTCAGCTCCTTATAGCTGGCGACGAAGGTCTGGGTGCGCTCGTCCTCGGCGTCCGCGGCGAAGGGGGTCAGCATGAACACGCCCTCGGCCAGGGAGGCGTCGAAGCCTTCCATCGTCAGTATGCCGTCCATGCCGTCGACGCCGAAGAACACGGGCGCGTAGTCCATCGTCTTGGCGGTCTGCAGGATCATGGAAGCGGGGGTATAGTAGATGGGCAGGAACACGAGGTCCGCGCCCGCGTCCTTCGCGGCTGTCACCTGGACGGAGAAGTCCGTGGTCTCGTCGGTGAAGGTGGTCTCGGAGACGATCTCCAGGCCCAGCTCGGCGGCTTCCGCCGTGAAGGTCTGATAGATGCCGGTGGAGTAGGCGTCGGCGTTGTTGTAGATCACGGCGACCTTGGTGCCCAGCCCCTTCTCGGTGATGTATTCAGCGGAAGCGGTGCCCTGCGCCGGATCGGTGAAGCACACCTGGAACACGTTGTCCTTGCCGGAGACGACGTCCAGCGAAGAGGCGGACGGGGTCAGCATGAACACGCGGTCCTCGTTGGCCTGCGCGCCCACGGCGATGCAGGGAGAGGTGGTGGTGGTGCCGGCGATCATCTGCGCGCCCGCGTCCAGCACGGTGTTGTACGCGTTGATGGACTTCTCGGGATCGTGCTCGTCGTCCTCGCAGAACAGCTCGATCTGCATGCCGCCCTCGGCATTGATCTGGTCAGCCGCGACCTGCGCGCCGAACTTGCAGGCGTTGCCGTAAATGGCGGCCGCGCCCGTGAAGGGACCGATGACGCCGATCTTCAGCGCTTCATCCGCGAACGCGAAGGAAGACATGGACAGGACCAGCGCCAGCATCACGAGCATGGACACGATCTTCTTATTGAACTTCATGGATCTTACCTCCCTGATTATTTCTCCGGCGCCGCCGCCTGCGCGAAAGCACCGAATCTTACCAATAAACTATACAAGCATTAAGGAAAAATGTCAAGACTGAATAACGCGCTTTTATGCGTATTTTCGGTTACGTCGGCCGATTTGACGGCCAAAAATCGTCCGGCGCGCATTTTCCGCAGGGAAAAGCGCGTCGGACGGGCGATTTGTGCAGGAGTCGACGTCGTCGATATGCAATATACCAGCGTTGCATCGTCACTTACGCATGTATATGTATGCAGTACACATGCATATCCGTTTGCGATACGAGACCGCGGGCCATTGATTCTGAATTCTGAATTCTTAATTCTGAATTTCCGCGTCCGTTCCGTATCTCGTCTTTGCGAAGTTCCAGCCGTCGCGGCACATGTCTTCTATATCGCGCTCCGCCTTCCAGCCGAACAGCCTGGCCGCCTTGGAGGTGTCCGCGTAGCAGGTCGCAATGTCGCCCGCGCGGCGCGGCGCGATCACATAGGGGATCTCACGCCCGCTGGCCTTCCTGAACGCGCTGACGATCTCGAGCACGCTTGTGCCGCGGCCGGTGCCCAGGTTGACGGCCTCCGCGCCCTTGTGCATCACGGCGTACTTGAGCGCCGCCAGGTGCCCCAGCGCCAGGTCGACCACGTGGATGTAGTCGCGCACGCCCGTGCCGTCGGGCGTGTCATAGTCGTCGCCGAACACCGTAAGCCTGGGCAGCTTGCCCACCGCGACCTGGGAGACATAGGGCAGGAGGTTGTTGGGTATGCCGTTGGGGTCCTCGCCGATCAGGCCGGACTTGTGTGCGCCTATCGGGTTGAAGTAGCGCAGCAGCACGGCGCTCCACTCCGGGTCCGCGTGCGCGATGTCCTTGAGCATCTGCTCGATCATGACCTTGGTATAGCCGTAGGGGTTCGTGGCGGACGTGGGCATCTCCTCGCGGAAGGGCACGGGGTTGTTCATGCCGTACACCGTCGCCGAGGACGAGAACACGATGCGCTTCACGCCGTGGTCGCGCATGGCCTCCGCCAGCACGAAGAACCCGCCCAGGTTGTTGTCGTAGTATTCGAGGGGCTTTTCGACGCTCTCGCCCACCGCCTTCAAACCGGCAAAGTGTATCACGGCGTCCACGGGATGGTCGTCGAACAGCTTGTAGATCGCCGCGCGGTCGCGCAGGTCCGCCTCGACGAACGCGAAATCCTTGCCGGTGATCGTGCGTATCGCGTCCAGCGCCTCGGGCTTGGAATTGACGAAGTTGTCCACGATGACCACCTCGTATCCCGCGTTCAGCAACTCCACGACCGTATGGCTTCCAATATAGCCGGCGCCGCCGGTGACCAGAACCTTCATATCGATGCCCTCCTTGATTCCATTTCCGCTTTATTATAGAAGACCGCGCGCCGAATTGCAAGAGGGTATCGCCGCATGGCATGAAAAAAAGCGTCCAGCCTTACGCTGGACGCTTGTGGCACCACCACAGGGAATCGAACCCTGGTTTCCGCCGTGAGAGGGCGGCGTCTTGACCGCTTGACCATGGTGGCATGCTGGCTGCCGAACTAGGATTCGAACCTAGACAATACGAGTCAGAGTCGTAGGTGCTACCATTACACAATTCGGCAATGTCGTCAGCCGAACACATCAGCACCCGACCGACAAATGGGATTATAGCGCATTTCGGTCGGAATGTCAAGTACATCTCCATCATTTGCCTTTGATTTAACATTCTGTACCATTCGTTCTTGTTTATGACAGATATTGCGACTTTTTGACTTATTTCGAAAATTACAAAAAAACAGCTTGCACTTTTACATCGTTTGCGGTATGCTATAGTTGTTCGGATAATCGCTTACATGCTGTCACACGTACGAACGATGGAGGGATCACCAATGAAGGCAGTCAACATCAAGCTGAGCCTGGCTGAGAATGTCAAGACTTTCGTCAACATTGCCAACCGCTACCCCTACGACATAGATCTGCGCGTAGGCCGCCATGTCGTCGATGGCAAGAGCATTCTGGGCATCTTCTCCCTGGATCTTTCCAAGCCCATCACGCTGGAAGTCTACTCCGATCACTGTGAAGACCTGCTGGAGGAGCTCCGCCCCTTCATCATCGGCTGACCGAAGCCGGGGCCGGCGCCTCTGAATAACAATGCCTCTCTTCGAAAAGAGAGGCATTGTCTTTTCCCCATATTATCGTTAAAGACGGCTCGTGCCCTCCCAGTTCCTGTCGGGCGCGACGCCCAGCAGCTTTGCGATCGTGGGCGCGATGTCCTTGATGTTGAAGCCCCGGCCCACGCCGGGCTTGAACTCGTCGCCGCGGTAGAGTATCGGTATCGTCATGTCCTCCGGGACGTCGTCGCCGTGGTTGCGGCCGTGCCCGCCGTGGTCCGCCGTCACGATCACGGCGTATTCCTTCGGGAGCGTGGCGGTGATGTCCAGTATGCAGGATGTCGCGTTGTCGACCTCGTCCTCATACGCCTTCGTCATCCAGCCTACGTCGTGGCCGATCTCGTCCGTGGCGCCCAGGTACAGAAACGCGAAGTCCGGCGCGAACTCGTCGATGTACGCCTTGCAGGCGGCCGTGGCGCGGTGCTCGACCTCCGGGTAGGGAAGCTGGCCCGGCTTCATGAACCACGAGAACGACAGGCACTCGCCCGGCGTGCACAGGTCGCGCAGCTCCGCCCACGTGTAGAAGAACGCGGTGGTCTTCCCCGCGTCGTGCAGCGTCTCCACCAGGCCCCGCACGGGATGGTTCTGCGGAACGAACGTGTTCGTCGTGATGCCGTGCCTCTCCGAGCCGACGGAGTGGAACAGCGACATGTGGCAGGGCAGCGTGACCGGCGGGAACGTGGTCTGCGCGGCGAAGTCGTGCAGGCTGTCCTCGTAGTAGGCCTTCAGGCGCGGGTTGTTCAGCACCGCGTCCGGACGCATGCCGTCGACGAGTATGAGAAGAACTTTGCTGGACATGGGGAAACCTCCTTTGCAAATTCGGAATCGGGAATTCGGAATTATTGGCCGGGGGGATGGGGCAAGGTTGTCAGGGCGGATGTGTGTCGCGTGCGGCCTGCCGTAGGGACGCCATTCATGGCGTCCGCCCCGTCGTTCCCATATCGACGAGCATTTCGGACGCCGGACCGACGTCGCCGGTCCCCGTAGGGACGCCATTCATGGCGTCCGCCTCGTCGATTCCACGTCGGCGCGCGTATCGGACGCTGGACCGACATCTCCGGTCCCCGTAGGGACGCCATTCATTGTATGAAGCAACATGGTTTACAAATAGTACAATAACATGGTTTACACTCTCCGAAGTTTCGAACCGGCTCCAG
>SVGK01000309.1 GCA_015056395.1 Clostridiales bacterium | reverse complement strand
GTTTTTATTGATTGTATTGTGAAAGTTTTATGTTTGCTCCGCAGAACAGGACGCATGGGCGGATCCGGAAAACGAGTACCTCGCGTGCTGTGCCGCCAGCGAGGCGTGGCAGCTGTTGGAGGCGCCCGGCCTGGTGGCCGGCGACCGCATGCCTGAGGTCGGCGAAGCGCTGCAGACGGGCGGCATATGCTATCATATACGCGCGGGCGCACATTTCTTCAGCCGGACGGACTGGAACCTGCACATGGACTGCAGGGACAGGTACGGCATCTGAAGACGGAACATGATGAAAACGCGCCGGATCTTCTCAGGATCCGGCGCGTACGCTTTATTCCTTTATCGCTTCCAGCTCGACCATCTTCGGGGCTTCGTCGTCGATCCTGGCGATGCTCTCATAGGCGACGGCATCGTCGCGCATGTATGCGTGTACCCGATCGCCCAAATGGATATTGCCGTTGAGCAGCTCCTCGCTCAGGCTGTCCTCGACCATGCGCTGTATCGCGCGCCGCAGGGGCCTCGCGCCGTACTGCAGATCGGTGCCCGTCCTGGCGATGTGCATGAGCACCTCGTCGTCCACGCTGAGGGCTATGCCCTGTTCCTCGAGCCTCTTCGCGATCTGTCTCAACATGATCTCCGCGATGCGTACGATCTCCTCTTCCGTGAGCGCGTGGAACACGATCACCTCGTCGATGCGGTTCAGGAACTCGGGCCTGAAGACATTGCGCATCTCGTCCATGATGTTGCTCTTCATGGCCTCATAGGTCTTCGCTTCATCGTCCGCACTGCCGAAGCCCACGCTGCGCTGCTTGTGCAGCCTGTGCGCGCCGACATTGCTGGTCATGACGATCACGCAGTTCTTGAAGTCGACCACGCGGCCGCGTCCGTCCGTCAGGCGTCCGTCCTCCATGATCTGCAGCAGTATGTTGAAAACGTCCGGATGCGCCTTTTCGACCTCGTCCAGCAGTATGATCGAATAGGGTTTCCTGCGCACCTTCTCCGTAAGCTGGCCGCCTTCGTCGTAGCCGACGTATCCGGGCGGTGCGCCGATCAGGCGGGAGACGGTGTGCTTCTCCATGTACTCGGACATATCGATGCGTATCACGCTGTCTTCGTCGCCGAACAGCGCCTCTCCCAGCGCCTTGCACAGCTCCGTCTTGCCCACGCCCGTGGGTCCTAAGAATATGAAAGACCCTATAGGCCGCTTGGGATCCTTGAGCCCTGCGCGCGCGCGGCGTATCGCACGCGCGACGGATGTGACGGCTTCGTCCTGTCCGATCAGCCTTTCGTGCAGATGATCCTCCAGATGGACCAGCCGCTCTGCCTCGGCCTCGTTCATGCGCTGTACGGGCACGCCCGTCCACATGGAGACCACGGTGGCGATGTCGTCCTCGGTCACGTTTTCGACGTGTTCGTTGATCTCGCGCTGCCATGCGCTGTGCACGGACTCCATCTCGACCTGCAGCGTGTTTTTCTGGTCTCGAAGCCGCGCGGCCAGCTCGAAGTCCTCCTGCTCCACGGCGAGCTGCGTCTCGCGACCCAGCTGGTCGATGCGCTTTTGCAGATCCTTCACATCCGGCGGCGCGGTGTACGTGTGTATGCGGACGCGGGAGGAGGCCTCGTCGATCAGGTCGATCGCCTTGTCGGGCAGGAAGCGGTCGGAGATATAGCGCGAGGACAGGCTCACGGCGGCCTTGAGCGCGTCGTCCGTGATGAACACATGGTGGTGCTCCTCATAGCGGTCCTTTATGCCGCGCAGTATCTCGAGCGTCTCCACCTCGGTGGGCTCGCCCACCTGCACGGGCTGGAAGCGGCGCTCCAGTGCGGCGTCCTTTTCGACGCGTTTGTGGTATTCGTCCATCGTCGTGGCGCCTATGCACTGCAGCTGTCCGCGCGCCAGCATAGGCTTCATCATGTTCGCCGCGTCCAGCGCGCCTTCGGGCGCGCCTGCGCCGAGCAGCGTGTGCAGCTCGTCGATGAACAGCAGTATGTTGCCGCTCTTCACGATCTCCTGCATGATGGTCTTCATGCGCTCTTCGAATTCACCGCGGAACTTCGCGCCCGCGACCATGCCAGCCAGGTCGAGCGATACGACGCGCTTGCCGCGCAGCAGCTCGGGTATCTGCCCTTCGTTGATGCGCTGGGCCAGGCCCTCGACGATGCTCGACTTGCCCACGCCGGGCTCGCCGATCAGCACGGGGTTGTTCTTGCGGCGGCGCGACAGTATCTGTACGACGCGCTCGACCTCGGTTTCGCGGCCGATCAGCGGGTCGAGTTCCCCGTTGCGCGCCGCAGCCGTGAGGTCGTGCGAGTACTGGTCGAGCATCGGTGTGCCCGTCGCCTGCTGTGCCGCCTCGCTCGGACCTGCGTCGCTTCCGGCGAGCAGGTCGATCAGATCGCTGCGCGCCTTGGCAAGGTCCACGCCCATCTTGATGAGCACGTGCGCCGCGACGCCCTCCCTCTCGCGCATCAGCGCAAGGAGTATGTGCTCGGCGCTCACCGCGCTCTGCTTCAGCTCGCGCGCCTCGCGCATGCTCTGTTCAAGCACCTTTCTGGTCCTGGGCGTGAAGACCATCTGCTTGTTCTCGCTGTGGTCGTCACCGCGCCCCAGTATCTGTATGATCTCCTCCCGCGCCGCATCCAGCGTGATGCCCTTCAGTACGATGCCCGCGGCGCCGGGTTCGGACAGCACGCCCAGAAGAAGGTGCTCCGTGCCGACATAGGCGCGCCCAAGGCGCGCCGCCTCGGCCTGTGCCGCGCGAAGCGCCCTTTGACCGCGATCGGTGAATTGTCCGTATGTAGTCATGAATCTCCTCCCCGTCGGTCGTCATGCAGTCGTCACTCTACGACCAGTCTGCTCAGTTCCTCGCGAAGAACCTTTGCGCGCAGTATCTCCGTCTCACGTTCGCCAATCAGCTTTCCCGCGCGCACGCCCATGGAACCGGGCTGGACGTCCATCATCAGTATGTCGAGCGCCGGCAGCGGGGCGTGCAGATAGCCCATCGCCGCGGCATAGCGTATGTCGGAATAGTATTTCATATACTCGTCTATGGGCATGAGACGCGCGTACATCAGCGCGCCCCAGGACCTGAGAAGCCTGTCCTG
>SVGK01000308.1 GCA_015056395.1 Clostridiales bacterium | reverse complement strand
CGTATGCAGGAGTATCCGATCCCCGCTACGGAGCGCCCGCATTGCTTCGAGCGTCAGATCGCCCTCGCCGTACCCGGGCCCTATGACAGTGATCGTGTTCATGGCCATCCTCTCTCATTGGCTGTAAAGGTAGCGCACGGCAAGGCACGGATAGTACTCGTCCCTGTAGATCCTGTGCCCGGTGACGTCCGCATAGGCGGTATAGGGGCGTCCGACCGTCGGCGCGACCTTCGTCTTGTTTTCAAGGATCAACAGCTGCCTCTCGCGCGAGGAGCCTATGTTCATGACCAGCCAGTTGCTGCCGTCCTCGGTGTAGCTGTCTATGATGGTCCCCTTGCAGAGGAATATCTTGCCGCTCCACTGCTCGTAGAGCCTGTTGAGGTTCTCATAGTCCATGGCCCAGGCGCGCGATGTGTACGTCGCCTCGGACGGGACGTATTCTATGTTGAGCGATATCAGCGCGTCCTCGCGGCCTTCCTTCTGCACGCGGAAGCGCACGATGTTGTCGCCTATGTTGGACAGGTTGGCTATGAACGAGAACGCGCCGGAGTCGCTGATCTTCATGCTCTCCTCGTTATAGCTCGTCTCCACGGCGATCGTCGCGCCCTGCTCGATCGTGCCGTGCACGGAGGCCGCGGGCGTCTGACTGGTCATGGACATGCTCGCGTCGATCTCGACCTCTATGTCATACTTCTGGCGGTATATGACGACATCGCGCCTGGTCTCATGATGCTGCGGCGTCTGCACCTGGAAGGTGTATACATTGTCGCCGATCGGATAGACGTTGACGTTCTGCGTGAGCACGCCGTCGCGCTGCACGAAATCGGAGATGTTTTCATTGTTGAGCAGCACCGTACTGCCGGGTATGACGTTGACCTGCAGCTCATAGTGGGACGTGATCACCGTCTCGCGGTCTTCGGCCGGCGCTATGACCTCTATCGGTGAGTCGGGCACGGCGATCTCCATGCTCATTTCCGGAAGCTGGGTGCGCATGCCGTGTTCGTCGATCAGTATGGGCGTCAGATGCACGATCGCGGATTCGATGTCCGTCACATCGCCGGAGAACCAGTCGGCGTCGGCGATGTTGATGCGCGCGACGTTCCCGCATATCGTGATGGATTTCTGCATCTCGGGCAGGAACACCTGGTCGCCGTTGTTCCCGTAGAACACGATCGAGTGGCCGAGCCTTCCGTCGTCCATCATGATGGCGTTGACGGTGGGCGTGTATTCCCCGCGCGTATACAGTCGCGTGATGCGGTAATCCTGGCTCCAGTAATACAGGCGGAAGAGGCCGAATATCATGATGCCCGCGGTCATGAGTATGGCGATCACCATGAGCCAACGCTGCGAGCGCGTCTGCGGCTCCTCACGGTCTTCAAGGCTCTCGACGCGCGCTTCCTCTTCGTCGTATATCTTCCCGGCCCTGGACAGAGGCTGGCGGCAATTCGGGCAGTACTGGGGAGAGCCCGCAAAAGCGCTTCCGCAATATGGACACCGCACCACCGTCACCTCGCCTTTTCGAAAGATACGGATTGGATTATACCACAATTTGCCGTACTGTGCAATCCGTGAAAAGCGACAATCGGGGAAAGAAATGCCTTTCCCCGATCGGTCACAGATATGCTATGCTGTAGATTTGCCTTCAAACGTTCAGGCCGGCGTGGTCTCGGCCATGTACTCGTCGACAAGCGCGCGGTGTATCGCCGTGAAGCGCGCCTCGTCCTTCATGCCGGCGGGCGCGTCGTCGACCTCGCGGCCCCGCACGCAGATGTTGCTGGAGCTGGTGACGATGATCTCGTCGGCGTTCCTGAGCGCGTCAAGCGTGAAGGGCTCCTCGCGCACGGGTATGCCGAGCCGCTTGCAGGCGCGGATCAGCCGCGCGCGCGATATGCCGGGCAGTATCAGGTTGTCCGTAGGCGCGGTGAAGAGCACGCCGTCCTTCAATATGGACACGTTGCTGTGTGCACACTCCGTCACGCGCTCGCCCGGACGGTACAGCACGCATTCGTATGCGCCGGCCTCCTTCGCCTTCTGGCTGGCCATGACCGAGGGGATCAGGTTGAGCGTCTTGATGTTGCAGTGGAAGAAGCGCGTGTCCTCCGCCGTGATCAGCTTGACGGCCTGTATCTCCGGGTTGAGCTTCTTGGGCACCAGCGTGACCCAGAGGTTGGCCTTTCCCTCGGGGAACACGTGCGCGCGCGGCCCGTCGCCGCGCGTGACCTGATAGTACAAAAACAGGTCGCCGGTATCCATCTTTTTGACCAGGTCATTGAGCAGCGCCTTGAGCTCGTCCTTCGTCATCGGTATCTCGATCTTCAGCATGGACGCGCTGCGGAAAAAGCGGTCGACGTGCTCATCCAGCGCGAAGATCACATAGTTGCGCACCAGCTCCGCGTCGTAGACGCCGTCGCCAAACCAGCTCGCCCTGTCGTTCATGGGTACGGTCATTTCGCTCAGTTCGCCGATCCTGCCGTTGTAATAGCCAAGCTCCTTCATATCGATTCACTCCTTGGTGTTTTGTATGTATTCCCTAAGCGAGGGTATGTGCGCGCCGTCTCTGGCGACGTCTGCGTGGGCGTTCCACATGGATTGCAGTATGGCCTCCTCGGCGCATTCTCCCACGGCGCGGAAGGGCACGTCCATGCGGTCCTCGGAAAGCACCGTCTGGACACAAAGGCTTTCGCCGACCGACTGCTTCCGCGCCGTCGTGAAGCCCACGGCGATCTCGCCGCTGCCATGTCCGATATACGAGCCGAGGCGCGCCATGCCCACGGATGTGCGGCGAAGCACACGCCTGAGCTGCCGGCTCGAAAGCGGCAGATCCGTCGCGACGACCAGTATGATGCTGCCCTGGTCGCACTCCGCCAATCCCTTGGGCAACGCCGCCACGCGCAGATCGGCCGACGCGCCGTAATTGCTCTGCACCAGCACGCCCATCGTGTAGGTCTGCCCGTCGAGCGTCATGACGCGCGACGAAGAGCCTATGCCGCCTTTGAGCCCATAGCAGGTCGTGCCGCGCCCGGCGCCGACCGAACCCTGTTCAAAATGATCCGACGCCGTCTCTATGGCGCGGAACACCTCCGCCTCGCCTACGGGGCGAAGGGCGATGTCGCTCATGC
>SVGK01000307.1:1940-3125 GCA_015056395.1 Clostridiales bacterium | reverse complement strand
GATGCTGGACGGCTTCTTCTCCGAGGCGGACTATGAGGAGGCCAAGGAGAACGGCTTCTTCGTGATGGAGTTCGACTGGCGCGACAACCTGAACGTGAGCCTGGATTGGTGCGACGACGTGGCCAATACCGACGTGCTGGCCGAGTTCGAAAAGGGCTATGAAGGCCCCGTGCTCGCCATCGCCGGCACGAACGACGATACCGTAGACCCGGAGTGGAGCGAGAAGATCGTCGCCGCCAGCAGCAACGAGCAGTCCCGCACCTACTTCATCGAGGGCATGGACCACACGTTCAACGTGTTCGCCGAGGAGGATCTGCACTCGCTGTACGACGCGGTCGACGCCACCGGCGCGTTCTTCGCGGAGACGCTGGGATAAGGCAGGATCAAGAACTGAACGGACAAGCGGCGCTCTTTCGAGCGCCGCTTGTGTTTCGTCTTGTCACATCGATCATTCCGCCTCGAGCAGGAAGCTCACTGATCCGTACTGGCGCAGGGCGTCGCGTATCAGCAGGCCCGCGCGCATCCACGTCTGCCCGGTGCAGGTCCTTCCGAGCGCGCGGCACGTATACAGCCTGTCAGGATGCAGCCCGCGCGGGTGCACGCGCAGCGGCGCGGCGTTCCCCTCGCTCTCGAGCGAGGCCGCGAACACCAGTGCGCTCGACCCGTCCTTTGCGCAGAACTCCCAGCCCATCCATGTGCCGCGTATGTCCGTGAGCCTCATGTAGTTCCCCTTGCGCACGAGCGGCTCGATCTCCCTGTACCGTTCGATCTGCGCGCGCACGGCCGCGGACTCCTCCGGAGACAGCGCGGTCATGTCAAGCTCGTACCCGAATGCGCCCGTCATGGCGACGTTGAAGCGCGTCTCTATGGGCACCGTCCGGTCTGTCTGATGGTTCGGGCACACGGACACGTGGCTCGCCATGGCGGTGGGCGGATAGAAGAAGGACGTGCCGTACTGTATCTGCATGCGGCAGACCGCGTCGGTGTTGTCCGAGCACCAGATCTGCGGCGAGTAGTACAGCATGCCCAGGTCGAAGCGCCCGCCGCCGCCGGAGCACGTCTCCAGCAGTAGCTTCGGATAGCGCTTCGTGAGCTTTTCGAGCAGCGCATACGTCCCCAGCATCCACCTGTGCCCGGTCTCGCCCTGGAAGGCGCCGGGCGCGTTGCTGTACAGGTCGCATACGC
>SVGK01000307.1:0-1930 GCA_015056395.1 Clostridiales bacterium | reverse complement strand
GTTGAAGTCCCACTTGATGTAGTCTATTGGCGCGTCGTCCAGCACCGCGCACAGGCTCTCGAACAGGTAGTCCACGACCTCCCGCCGCGACATGTCCAGCACAAGCTGGTAGCGCGCGCGCAGCGGCTTGCGGCCGGGCATCGTGAGCGCCCAGTCCGGGTGCGCGCGATAGAGGTCGCTGTCCTCCGAGACCATCTCCGGCTCGACCCACAGCCCGAACTTGAGCCCGGTCGCGTTGACCGCCTCCGCCAGGCTCCTGAGCGAGCCGCCCAGCTTCTTCGTGTTCTCCCGCCAGTCGCCCAGCCCGGACAGGTCGTCGTCGCGCCGGCCGAACCAGCCGTCATCGAGCACGAGCATCTCCACGCCCAGCGCCTTCGCGCTCTGCGCAAGGGCCAATATCTTCGATCTGTCGAAGTTGAAGTAGGCCGCTTCCCAGCTGTTGATCAGCACGGGACGGCGCCTGCGCGCCCATGCGCTCGTGCAGATGTGGTCTAAGACCATGTCGTGGAAGCGCCTCGACAGTGTCTCGTATCCTACATCCGAAAAGCTCATCACGACCTGTGGCGCATGGAACACCTCGCCCGGCTCGAGCCTCCACGCGAAGCGGTCCGGGTGTATGCCCATGTTCACGCGCGTCTGCCCGCGCTGGTCCATCTGCGCGGAGGCGGTGAAGTCGCCGCTGTAGACGAAGGCCAGGCCATAGCACTCGCCGTGCGTCTCGTCTGTCCCCTTTCGGCAGAGCAGCATCGTCGGGTTCGCGTGATGGCTCGACATGCCGCGCAGGCTGTAGATCTGCGTGCGGGCGTGCGTCACGGGCACGCGCTCCGGTATGCGCTCCATGATGTGGCGTCCGGCGAACGTGACCACATCCATATCCCCCTCCATGAAGTCCATGGAACAGGAGAGGCAGCGGTCCAGCGTGACGGTCTCCGCGCCCCTGTTGGTCACGCGCACGCTGCGCGTGATCACGTCGCACTGCGCGTACACGCCGTATATCAGGTCGACCGTCAGGGGCGACGCCTTCTCGGAAAGCGTGACGATCAGCGTTTCGCAGGGCTCCCTGGGCGTATCGAAGGCACAGGGCAGCCCGGGAAGCGCATACGCCCCCTGCCGTATCTCATAGCCCTCGTACCTGAGGTCCGCGGCCCTGCTGCCGTCCGGCAATTCAAAGCAGATCGCAGCATCGCGGAAATCGCCGCAGCCGAAACCGGGATACTCCATGGGCAGCGTGTCCGGCGAAGTGCCGCGGTCCTCCGCGCCGGCCTCGTATGGGTTGCCGGAAAAGCCCACGTCCCCGCGCCAGACCGTGTCCAAGAGCGGCTCCGGCTTGAGCAGCCCGCCGTACCACAGGTGCAGCAGATATCCGTATCCATCTACGCCGATCTGATAGCTGGTGTGCGCCGTGCTGATGTGGAACACGCGCCCATCTTCAAGCACATGAATGGACATGCAGATCCTCCTCGTCATCGATACTCATACAGACATTGCGTCGTCGTTCGTATCCGGGCGTCACAGGCCATTCTCCTCGCACGCCTCGCGCCAGAGCTCATCCCAGATGGGGCCCTTCGCGCAGCCCACGCGCAGGCCGGAAGGCTCGTACCAGTGGAAGCGCTCCTCCTCGCCGTCCAGAAGCCAGTCCTGCGGAAGGCCCGTCTCGCGCCAGTCGAGCGGCTGCGCGACGGGACGCGGCTCCGCATTGGCCCTGAGCATACCGGAAAGCTCCGCCTCCTGTTCTTCGGACAGCGTTCCCTGCTTCACGGAGACGAACATGGACGTGCCGCTCAGGCTGAGCAGCCTCCCCCACTGCCGGTTGAAGCGCCAGTCGATGCCCCGTGTGATGCCCATGCAGTCGGCGTCCGTATCGTAGAACGCGCCGTGCTGCGGCATGCGATACGCCAGTGTGTTCACGCCCAGGCGCAGCGTGCGCTCC
>SVGK01000306.1 GCA_015056395.1 Clostridiales bacterium | reverse complement strand
CAAAAGCTCGCGCTCGATGTGCTGCGCGACCTGATCTCGGAGGCGCTGTCGGCGTCCATCATCAAAGGGCTGCCGCAGTCCGGCGACGCCGTGTTCGCGCAATCGATCACGTCAGCGTGCATGCGGCCGGTCAAGGCGATACTGGCGCTGGGGCTCAACGACAGACAGGCCGGTGCGGACGACGGATTGCTCACCGATGCGCAGCAGAAGGCGCTTGTGGACTTCACGAAGGCGTACCTGGGCCCGGACGCCGTGGACATGGCGCGCATACACCGCTTCCAGACAAAGAACGCGCTGTGCATGGCGACGGACTTCCTGCTTTTGAGCAACGCGGGAAGCGGCACGGACGGCGCGGCGCAGCGCCCGAGCATGCTGTTCCAGTCCGTGCGCGCGCTCTTCCCGAAGCTTGCGACGGCGGGCGGCGTGACGCGCGACGAAGAGATCGACCGCATCATGGGCATGTCGCCCAAGGCGAACCTCCACACGCTCGCGCAGCGCGTGAGCGAGGGCGTGGAGAGGCTGAGCGATCAGGACAGGCTGGCGTTCGTCGAGATGGGCATCGTCTCGGAGAACGACCCGGAGGCGAGGCAGGGCCTGGACCTGATCGAGAAGGCGCTCGACCGGAGCAGCGCCTGTGACAGCCTGTCGCCGGACACGGCGCGCGCGCTCTACGGGCGCATGGAGTACCAGAGCATCACGAGCCTCGAGCGCTTTGCCAACTGTCCGTTTTCCTATTACATGCGCTATGGCCTTTCGCCGGAGCTGGTCGAAGACTATGCGTTCGACTTCGCCAACGAGGGCACGTTCTTCCACGCCTGCGTCGAGAGCTTCCTGAAGGAGTCCTCTTCGGACATAGCCGGGATCACGCAGGAGGAGGCCGAGAGGCGCATGGACATGATAGCCGACCGCGAGATCGCAAAGCTCATGGACGGCCCGCTGGGCGACTCCGCGCTCTCGCGCGCGGAGATCAGGCGCATGAAGGCGACCGCGCGCGCGTGCGGCGTGGCGCTCAGGGAGCACCTGATGGACGGCAGGTACACGCCCGAGGCCATGGAGCTGTCGTTCGGGCGGCCGGGCGACGCGACCGGCCTGGTGCTGCCGGGCGGCGGAAGGCTGCACGGCGCGATCGACCGCGTGGACGTGTACCACGGCGAGGAGGGCGACTTCGTGCGCATCGTGGACTACAAGCGCGGCGGCAAAAAGCTCGAGCTGTACCAGGCGTACTACGGGCTCAGACTGCAGCTGTTGTGCTATCTGGACGTGGCGCGGCGGCAATTCAACGCGCAGCCGGCGGGCGTGTTCTACTTCCCGGTGAAGGAGGGCATCGTGGCGGACCAGTCGCAGAGCGACGTCGTCATCGAGATGCTGCGCACAGACGAGATGGGCATGGACGGCATCGCCGCGAACCCGGGCCACGAAGGCGCGCAGAGCAAGATCCGGCGGATCGAAAGGCTTGCAAGACACGTGCTCGAGCGCGCGGGCGAGCACTACAGGGACATACGCGACGGGTCGTGCGGCATCGCGCCCTCGTGCACGGGCGGCGGCCACATGCCCTGCACGTACTGCGATTACCGCAACGCCTGCATGTTCGAGCAGAAGCTGGACGCCGGGCGCGTGCGCACGTTCCGCAAGATGAGCAACACTGCGATACTCGACATGTTTAAAGATCAGGAAGACGAAGGGGAAGGGGAAGACTCTGAGGCATGATGAGGGACAAGGGACGGGGACGCGCGGCGGGCACGGACCTCACGGTCGGCAAGCCTGCGAAGGTGCTGTGGCTTTTTTGCCTGCCGCTGTTCGGAAGCATCATATTCCAGCAGCTCTACAACATCGCCGACAGCCTCGTGGCGGGGAAGTTCATTGGCGAATACGCGCTGGCGGCGGTGGGGAACAGCTATGAGCTGACGCTCATATTCATCGCGTTCGCGTTCGGCTGCAACATAGGCTGCTCGGTCATCGTATCGCAGTATTTCGGCGCGAAGGACTTCGATTCGGTCCGCACGGCGGTGTCCACGGCGATGCGCGCAAGCGGCGCGCTGTGCGCCGCGCTGATGCTTCTGGGCTTTGCGCTGTCCGGGCCGCTGCTCCGGCTGACCAACACGCCCGAAGCGATATTCGCCGATTCGCTGCTCTATTTGAGAATATGGCTTTTGGGCCTCCCGTTCGTGTTCTACTACAACATCGCCACGGGCATATTCTCCGCCATGGGCGATTCGAGGACGCCCTTTTTCTTCCTGGCGGCCTCCAGCACGGCCAACATAGGCGCGGACATACTGTTCGTGACGGCGTTCGGCATGGGCGTGGAGGGCGTGGCGTGGGCGACGTTCCTGTGCCAGGGCGTGAGCTGCGCGCTCGCGCTTCTGGTGGTGTACAGGCGCCTCGGGCGTCTCGGCGCGCGCGAGGGCCATGCGCGCTTCTCCATGCCGATACTGCGCAGGATCGCGGCTGTCGCGGTGCCCAGCATACTGCAGCAGAGCTTCATCTCCGTCGGCAATGTGGTATTGCAGGGCGTGATCAACGGCTTCGGCCCGGGCGTGATCGCGGGCTACGCGGCGGGCGTGAAGCTCAACAACCTGGTCATCACATCGCTGACGACGCTGGGCAATGGCGTGTCGAACTACACCGCGCAGAACATGGGCGCGGGCAGGCCCGAACGCGTGCGTCAGGGCTTCCACGCGGGGCTCAGGCTGGTGTGGACGCTCTGCGTACCGATCACGGCCGCGTACTTCGCGCTGGGCCGCCCGCTTCTGATGCTGTTCATGGACGCGCCCGCGGGCACGGCGATGGACACCGGCGCGCTGTACCTCAGGATACTCTCGCCGTTCTACGCGGTGGTCGCGGCCAAGCTCGTGGCGGACGGCGTGCTGCGCGGCACGAGCCGCATGAAGCCCTTCATGATCTCGACGTTCACGGATCTGATACTGCGCGTGGTGCTGGCGGCGGTGCTGTCGCGCACCTCGCTGGGCAGCGCGGGCATATGGTGCGCCTGGCCGATCGGTTGGGTGATCGCGACGTGCATGTCCGTTCGGTTCGTGATGAAGGATCTCAGAGATATGCCTGAAAGCGGCAGATGACGTAAACACAAGGCGGCACCGCCCCGCGATGGGACGGTGCCGTCATGCTTGCGTGGATGCGGATACGCCATGATGATCCTTGGCAGATCTGTC
>SVGK01000045.1 GCA_015056395.1 Clostridiales bacterium | reverse complement strand
CTTGCGTAGGTCGGCTCGTTCTTGTCGTTGACGGCCTCGGCGTCGCGCGTCAGTGTGGCACGCACGCGCTCATCGTCGCCGAACAGGTCGATGATCTGCTGGTCGGTCTCGATGCCCAGCGCGCGCAGCAGCACCGTCACCGGAAGCTTCCTTGCGCGGTCGATGCGCGCGAATATGACGCCGTTGGAGTCCGTCTCATACTCGATCCACGCGCCGCGGTTGGGTATCATCTGGGAGGAATACAGCGCCATGCCCGTCTTGTCGATCGCCTTGGAGTAGTAGACGCCGGGCGAACGGACCAGCTGGGAGACGATGACGCGCTCCGCGCCGTTGATGATGAACGTGCCGTGTTCGGTCATCAGCGGGAAGTCGCCCATGAACACCTCGGATTCCTTGATCTCGTTGGTGTCACGGTTGGTCAGGCGCACGGTGACCTTGAGGGGCGCCGCATAGGTTGCGTCGCGCTCCTTGCACTTTTCTACGGTGTACTTCGGCTTGTCGTCCAGCGAGTAGTCCGTGAATTCCAGGATCAGCGTCTCGGAGTAGTCGGTGATGGGCGAGACGTCCTGCAGGACCTCGCGCATGCCTTCCTTCAGAAAGCTCTGGTAGGAGTTTTTCTGGACTTCGATCAGATCCGGTACCGGCAGGGCCTCTTCAATTCGGGCAAAGCTCATGCGAGTGCGCTTTCCCACTTCGACGGGATGGACCATACCTTGCATTCCTCCTAAATGGGTTTGGTAGAAGACAGTGGAAGCTCGTCGTGTAAAATTTGACGGTCGCCGCGGCGGATTGTTGAATTTCACCGAAGTCTATAGTAAGTTTCGGCAAAATCAGGCCAAAAACGCAAAAAGGGTGAAAATCTTCCACAGTAAGTCAGCTTTGCATTATAGCACAGGGAAAAATGGCTGTCAAGAGCAAAAAAGCGGCCGATGGCGGGAAATATCGAAAATTTAACGGAGACAAGGAGGTTTGACGTGAAGGAAAAGCGCCGGAGATTGTGGGTAGTTGCAGGATTTGGACCGAATGCGCGGGAGAGGGGGATGATAGCAGTGAACAATTAACAGTTAACAGTGAACAGTGAACAGTTGTGGTGGAGATCGCTTCGCGATCTCTTTGATCGAATGGGGCAGGGCGGACATACGGTCTCGTTTATTCGGCTATCCCATAAACCAGCGAACAGACCACGACCTCCACCGGTCGCTGCGCATACGTCTGTACCCTCAAATCGACACATAAACCCCGATCACGCCGTAGGGGCGCCATTCATGGCGCCCGCCCGTCGGTGCGCATACGTCCGCACCCTCAAATCGACGAACAGACCACGACCTCCACCGGTCGCTGCGCATACGTCTGTATCCACAAATCGACACATGAACCTCTTTCACGCCGTAGGGGCGCCATCCATGGCGCCCGCCCGTCACTGCGCATATGTCCACGCCCTCAAGTCAGCGAACAAACCATGAAAACCATCCCCATGCCGCCATCGACCCGGTCCGTGTAACATCGCCGCTCACGCTTCCGAATTCCGAATTCCGAATTCCGAATTCTCCTTCAGCACCTGCCTGAGCACAGCCTTCTTCTCCATGCCTCCGAAGTGCAGCTGCCTCGCGCGCTTGAGCATGCGCCCCATATCCGGACCCGGCTTCACGCCTGCTTCGATCAGATCCTGCCCCGTCACCATGGGACGGGCGATGCATTCCCTGTAGTCCGACAGGCGTTCGTTGAGCCACTGCTCGTACGCAGGATCGTAGGGCTTGTCCAGTTTGCCGCTCGCGTCCGCTTTTGAAAGCAGTATCAGGTCCTCCGGGCACACCGACAGGTCGAACATGGCGCGCGTGCGCGCCTTCCTCGAGCCGCGCGCCGCCAGCATGTTCGGGCGCATGTGCAGCTCCGTCTGATTGAGCACGTAGCGTATCAGCTCCGCCTCGGACGTGAGGCGTCTGAGCTGTGTCTCGACCAGCTCGAGCCCCAGCACCTCGTGGCCGTGCGACGTGATGCGGCCGTCCGCCTCGACGGTCGTCGCCACGCACTTGCCCAGGTCGTGTAAAAGCGCGGAAAGCATGAACCAGAGCGGGTGCTTCGCCCGATCGCGCAGCCGCGCCGCCTGGTCCGTGACCAGCATCGTGTGGGTGAACACATCTCCTTCGGGGTGGTACACAGGGCTCTGTTCGATGCCCGCGCAGGCCTCGACCTCCGGGAAGAACTCCCTCAGATGGTCCATCTCCCTGAGCCTGTAAAAGAACACGGAGGGCCTGTCCGCCTTCATGAGCGCCTTGCAGGTCTCGTCGAACACGCGCTCTCGCGCGAGCGCGCGCACGTCTATGCCGCGGCACAGCGCGAGCGTGTCAGGATCGATCGAGGCGTCGAAGCGCGCGGCGAACTGCGCGGCGCGGAACACGCGCAGCGCGTCCTCAGGGAACGTGTCGGCGCTCACGCAGCGTATGACGCCGCGCTCGAGGTCCTCGCGGCCGCCCCAGTGGTCCGTGATCTCGCCTGTCAGCACGTCCTGCATCATGGCGTTGATGGTGAAGTCGCGGCGGCGGCTGGCCTCCCGCGTGGACATGAAGGGGTCCACAGCGACGTCAAAGTCCCTGTGCCTGTCGCCCGTGCGCCGCTCCGTGCGCGGCATGGCGATGTCCAGATCGCTGTGCCTGAGCCCGAGCACGCCGAAGCTGGCGCCCTTCTCGACCACGGCGCCCAGCTCTTCGAGCATGCCGCGCAGCGCCGCAGGCGTGACGCCGTACACCTCCAGGTCTATGTCCTTGCAGGGCGTGCCGGTGAGCGCGTCGCGCACGCAGCCGCCCACGTAGTACACACGGCCGCCCGCGCCTTTCACCCGTTCGGCCAGCGCGCGGCTCAGCGCCCTGTCCTGTTCGACGGACAATGTTCTCACCCCGTTTCGTGCGTACTGTTCAAAAGCAAAGGACGGCCCCCGGTCCGGGAAAGCCGTCCTGCTGAATATGCGGCTCAGTGCAGCAGCAGCTCCGCGATCTGCACGGCGTTCGTCGCCGCGCCCTTGCGGATCTGGTCGCCGCAGCAGAACAGCGAAAGCGCGTTTTCGTGCACCAGGTCGTCGCGGACCCTGCCCACGAACACGATGTCCTGGTCGGACGTATCCAAAGGCATCGGGTAGACCTTGTTCTCAAGGTCATCCGTGAGCCTGCAGCCGGGCGCGGCGGCGATGGCCTTCTGCGCCTCTTCCACGCTGATCTTGTCCTCGGTGATCACGGTCACAGAGATGGAGTGGCTGCGCAGCACGGGCACGCGCACGCAGGTGCAGGTGACCTTCAGATCCGGCAGATGCATGATCTTGCGGCCTTCGTTCTGCATCTTCATCTCTTCGGTGGTGTAGCCGTTGCCGGTGTCCGAGCCGATCTGCGGGATCACGTTGAACGCGATCTGGTAAGGGAAGGCGTGCACGTCCATATCGCCGCCTGCGGCATAGGCCCTGACCTGCGATTCGAGCTCCGCAAGCCCCGCGGCGCCCGCGCCGGAAACGGCCTGGTAGGTCGAGGCGATCATCGCCTTGATGGGGCTTATGCGCTTCAGCGCGGCAACGGCCACCAGCGTGATGATGGTCGAGCAGTTCGGGTTCGATATGATGCCGTTGTGCTTCTTCGCGTCCTCCGGGTTGATCTCCGGAACGACCAGCGGCACGCTGTCGTCCATGCGGAAGGCGCTCGAATTGTCCACGAACACGGCGCCGCTCTTTACGATGGCCGGCGCGAACGCGCGCGCCATGTCGGCCTGCGCCGCGCCCAGCACGATGTCCATGCCCTCGAAGGAATGCTCGGTCGCCTCCTCCACGGTGACCGTGCCTTCGCCGAAGGGCAGCACCTTGCCCGCGGAGCGCGCGCTCGCAAGCGCCTTGAGGTTCTTTACCGGGAAGTTGCGCTCGGCAAGCACCTTGAGCATCTCACGGCCGACGGCGCCCGTTGCGCCGAGTATGGCGACATTGACTTTTTCCATGATGAACACTCCTTACATTTGATAGTCCGAATAGAATCCGGCGATGAAGGCCTGCGGATCTCGCAGCAGATGGGCGGCGGCCAGCGCATGCATGTGCGCCACGCTGACCGGCTCGGTGATGCAGTAGTGCACGCCGTTGCGCGTGCGCAGCGCGCGCGCCGGCAGGCCTATGCGCGTGCTTGAGCGCACGTAGTAGCTGTGCCTTTCAGTGTGGTTGTTCACGTCGAGCCTGCCCTCGATCGAATCCCCGGTCAGGAACATCGCGTTGCGCCGCAGGTCGTAAAGCGACGATACGATGCCGGCCGCGGTCATGTCCTTGCCCTTCTGCGTGTAGGCCAGCATGTGCCGGCCCAGGCCTTTGCCCTCGCATATGAACAGCGCGCTGCCACCCTTCGTGTTGGCTTCGACCGTATCGTTCTGGAATATGGTGGGCTCGACCCAGGCGGCGATGCCGCCAGCCTGCGTGCGCCTGGCCTGCAGGGCCAGCCTGAGCGTCATGTGCCGGCGGCCGATCGTCTCCGTGTCACAGGGCTGCAGGTTCGCAAGCCCGAACGTGTCGATCGACTGCGGGTGAAGGTATTTGCGGAACGCTATGGACGCCGAGATCGCCAGCGTGTCGCGCGCCTCCAGCCCGGCCAACGTGTATTCGGGGTGCTTCACGCTCGCGCCGAGTTCGGCCAGGGACGCGTCGAACGTGCAGCCGCGCGCTGTCATGTCATCTATGATGGAGGTCGACAGCGGGTCCGGTATGCCCGATATGACGTTGATCGGGTCGACGCGCGCCGCGGCGGCCAGGTGTATCAGCCACGGTATGCTGCAGCCCACGGTCGCGTTGAAGCGCACGGAGACCGCGCTGTCGTTCGCCGCCCTGACGAGCTCTTCAAGCGCGAAGGCCGCCATGCGGCAGTTGGCGGTGACGACGTGTTTGCCGTGACGCAGCGCATCCAGCACATAGGTGCGCGCAGGCTCGACGCCGTCCAGCGCTTCGACCACCGCCTCGATCGTATCGTCGTTGGCGATGTCGGCCATGTCGCGCGTGAACAGCGCGCCGAGTTCGGGCCTCGGGCGGCGCGCCAATATGCGCTTCACCCTGAATTCGGGATGGATGGCGAGAAGCTTATGCACGTCTCCGCCGACATGGCCGAGGCCGAGAAGCGCGATATCCATGCTGGTCCCACCATCCCTGTCAGTGTGTCTCTCCTGCGGCCCGATGCACCCTCAGAATTGCAAAAAATAATAGCACAATCGAATGAAAGCTTCAACGAAGATTCAGTTATTTTTGGCGGGCGACGGGGCCATGCCCGAGGTCCGGGCATGCTTGCGATCCGTCCGGCGTCATCAGCGCGAGGAACTCGCGGTTGCCGGAGCCGCCCTGTATCGGCGAGGGGATCACGTCCTCCACGCGCCACCCGAGCCCCTGTACGAACGCCGCGATCTCATCGAGCACTCTTTCGTGCTCCCGCGGGTCGGTGACCACGCCGTGCTTGTTGAGCGCCTTCGGCCCCGCCTCGAACTGCGGCTTGACCAGCGCGATCATGCGTCCTCCATCGCCCAATATCGCGAAGACCGCGGGCAGTATGAGCTTTATCGAGATGAAGGACACGTCCATCACGGCGAGAGCTATGGGCGCAGCGAACATGTCCGGCGTGAGAGCGCGCGCGTTCGTCTGCTCCATCACGGTCACGCGCGGGTCCGCGCGCAGCTTCCCGGCGAGCTGATCCGTGCCCGCGTCTATGGCATAGACCCTGTCGGCGCCGCGCTCCAGCAGCACCTCGGTGAAGCCGCCGGTCGACGCGCCGATGTCCATGCACGTAAGCCCCTTCGGATCCACCTGGAACCGGTCCAGCGCAGCGATCAGCTTGAGCGCCCCGCGGCTGACATAGGGCAGCGTTTCACCGGTCACGCGGATCGCGTCCGCCTCGTCCACCAAGGCGGCGTTCTTGTCCGCCTTCAAGCCGTTCACGGTCACAAAGCCCGCGCGTATCAGCCCCTGCGCGCGCACGCGGCTCAGCGCAAGGCCCCTCTCGACCAAAGCCTGATCCAGGCGCATGGCGTCACGCGCCCCCTTCCGCGACCATGTTGTTGACCCATATGCGCTTCTTCAGCATGACGTAGCCCAGCGCGCACTTGATGAAGTCGGCCAGCTGCACGCACAGATAGACGTGCACGATGTCCATGGCAGTGAAGCGCGTGAGCACCGTCGCGATGGGCAGGCTGACCACCCACGCGAACACGCAGTCGAACAGGAACGTGACCATGGTCCTGCCGCCGGAGCGTATCGTGAAGTAGCACGAGTTGCAGAAGGAGTAGAGCGGCATGCACGAGGCATATACCCACAGCAGGCGCGTGGCGAGCGCGCGTATCTCGTCGGACGTGTTGTATATCGCAGGGACGAAGGGCGCGACCAGCGCGACAAGCAGCGCCGTGCCCGCGGAGAGCATCACGCTGAAGGCTGCCAGCTTCCAGGCGTGGTCCACCGCGGTCTCGGCATCGTTCGCCCCCAGCAGCTGCCCTATGATGATCGCCGTCGCGCTGCCCATGGAAAGGAACACGACGGAGAACAGGTTCGACACGGTGCTGGATATGTTGAGCGCGGCGATCACGTCCAGCCCGCGCAGCGAATAGGCCTGCGTCAGCATCGTCATGCCCAGCGACCAGAGCGCCTCGTTGAACAGTAGCGGCATGCCCTTCACCGTGATCTGCCTGGTCAGCGCGGCGGGTATCCTGAGCGAGCGGTAGGCATGGCGTATGAAGGGGTATCTTTCGGCGTGCCTGTGCACGGTGACGGTGATGATGCCCAGCTCCACGAAGCGGCTCAGCACGGTGGCGATGGCGGCGCCGTCCACGCCCAGGCCGCCGAAGCCTCCGTGGTCATAGATCAGCAGGTAGTTGAGTATCAGGTTCACGAACACGGCCACGATGCCCGCCGTCATAGGAAGCTTCGTGTCGCCGGTCTCGCGCAGCGTGCTTGCGTAGGTCTGTGAAAGCGCGAACGGCGCGATGCCCAACAGCATGATGCGCAGGTAGTTGGTGGCGTAGCCAAGCGTCTCCCGTATGCGCTGTTCTGCGTTTTCGTCGTTCATGAAAAGGCGCATGAGTCTTTCGCCGAAGCAGAGGAATATCCCCACGCTGATGAGCGTGAGTATGATGCTGAGCCACAGCTTGTAGCGGAAGCAGTGGCGCACGCCCTCCGCGTCCTTCGCGCCGTGGAACTGCGCGGCGAATATGCCCGCGCCGGACATGCCGCCGAACACGCACAGGTTGCTCACGAACATGAGCTGGTTGGCTATCGAGACGCCGGTCATCTGGTTCGTGCCGACCTTGCCCACCATGATGTTGTCGAGAAGGTTCACGAAGTTCGATATGGCGTTTTGTACGATGATGGGCACCACGACCGCCAGCACCATCGCGTAGAAAGCGCGCGTGCCGATCAGCCGTATGCGGGAATTGTCACGGGACATGGCTTACCTCTGTCATTACGTCCGGGTTGACACGGCGCATGCGCGTGTCATAAAATAGGGGGAAAAGGGGGAACATGCATATGCGCGACAACGATTTCCACTCCGCGCGTCACTGGGCGCAGGAGCTCCTGTCATCGACGCTGGAGGAGGGGTCCGTGGCGGTCGACGCCACGATGGGGAACGGGCACGACACGCTGTACCTTGCCGAAAGGGTGGGGGAGCGCGGGCGCGTGTACGCCTTCGACATACAGCCTGACGCCGTGGAGCGCACGCGCGCGCGCCTTGCGCAGGCGGGCCTGCTCGAGCGCGCGAGGCTGTTCTGCATGAGCCACGCGGACATGGCGGATGTCGTCCGCGCGCAGGTGGACGCGGTGCTTTTCAACTTCGGCTGGCTGCCCGGCGGCGACCACGCCGTCACGACGCGCACGGAGAGCTCGCTCAAGGCGGTCGAACAGGCCCGCGCGCTGCTCAAGCCCGGGGGCGTGATGACGCTGTGCATATACCCCGGGCACGAGGAGGGCGACCGCGAAAGGGCGGCGCTGCTCGACTGGGGCCGCGCGCTCGACCCGAAGCACTACGATGTGATGGTGCGCGCCTATCTGAACCAGCCCAACCATCCGCCGCTCATGCTGGCCGTGCGCAGGCGCGGCTAAAACGTTGTGTAGAGACGGTACAGGCCCGCGTAGACGCCGTCCCGCTCCATGAGCTGTCTGTGGCTGCCCTGCTCCGCGATGCCGTCTTCCGTCAGCACAAATATCTTGTCCGCGGCGCGTATCGTGGTCAGCCTGTGGGCGATCGTGAACGTCGTGCGGCCCTTCATCAGCGCCTCGAGGCTCTTCTGCACGAGCCGCTCGGATTCGTTGTCCAGCGCGCTGGTCGCCTCGTCCAGTATCAGTATCGGCGGGTCCTTCAAAAACACGCGCGCTATGGATATGCGCTGCTTCTGCCCGCCGGAGAGGCGCACGCCGCGCTCGCCCACGTGGGTGTCGTAGCCGTTCTCGAGTCCCATGATGAACTCGTGCGCGCCGGCGCGCCTGGCCGCCTCGATGACCTCCTCGCGCGACGCGCCGGGACGGCCGTATTCGATGTTGTCGGCGATGCTGCCGGAGAACATGTACACGTCCTGCTGCACCATGCCGATGTTGCTCCTGAGCGATTTGAGCGTGAGCGCGCGTATGTCCTGCCCGTCGATCGTGATGGCGCCGCCGTCCACGTCGTAAAAGCGGGGGATTAGGCTGCACAGCGTGGTCTTGCCGCCGCCCGACGGGCCCACGATGGCCACGTTCTGCCCGGCGGGTATGTCAAGTGTTATGCCGCTCAGCACGCGCTTGCCGCCCTCCTCATAGGCAAAGGACACGTCCCTGAACGCGATGTCGCCGCGCACGTCCTGAAGCGGGCGGGCGTCCGGCGCGTCGTGTATGGTCACGGGCTCGTCCATGACCTCCGTGAAGCGCTCTATGCCCGTGATGCCGCGCTGGAACATCTCCATGAATTCGACCATGCGGCGGATGCTCGCAAGCAGCGTCGTGACGTACAGCAGGTAGGCCACCAGGTCCGCCGCGGCGATCTTCCCGCGGATCATGTAGACCGCGCCCAGCACCACCACGATGATGTACATGATGCCGTCGAACAGGCGCGTGACCGAGTGGAAGCCCGCCATGTTGTGGTACATGCCCTTCTTGACCGAGAGGAAGCGCTGGTTGTTGCCTTCGAACTTTTCCTCCTCCAGGTCCTCGTTTGCGAAGCTCTTGACCACGCGTATGCCGGAGAGGCTGTCCTCGACCTGCGCGTTCAGCTCGCCCAGCTCATGGCGCGAATCCTTGAAGCTCTTGCGCATGCGCCGCGAGAATATGTTCGAGAAGTACACCATCAGCGGGAGCATGGCGAATATCAGCATGGTCAGCGGCACGTTCGTACCGCACAGTATCACGAACGAGACGACGATCTTGATCACGCAGATGAACAGCTCCTCCGGGAAGTGGTGCGCGAATTCGGTGATGTCGTTCAGGTCCGTGGTCATGCGCGACATGAGCTGACCGATCTTCGTGTGGTCATAATAGGCGTGCGAAAGCTCCTGCAGGTGCGTGAACAGGTCCGTGCGCATGTCTCGCTCTATATACGAGCCCATGATGTGGCCTATGGACTGCATGTAGTAGTTCGCCGCGGTGTCTATGATGCGCAGCGCCACGTACACGCCCCCGAGCTTCAACACGGACGACACCATGAGCGTCACGCCGTTTTGCGCCGCGCCGGTGATGTAGCGCACGATCAGCGGCAGCACCAGGTCGCATATCGTCGTGAGCGACGCGCAGAACAGATCCAGAAGCATGGTCGCCCTGTGCGGCCTGAAGTAGGGGTAGAACTGTGTGAGCAGGCGCTTTGAGTCGCGCAGATCGTGCCTGTTCGATGCCATGGGCGAAAACTCCCTTATCTGTGAAGGACCTTATTTGTGATACAGGTTGTTGTTCTGGTAGACGGGTTCGCAGGTGATGTTCACGCCGAGCTTTCCGAACACGCTGTCGTCCACGTGCGAGAGTATCACCGTGGAGTGCGCGTCGCAGCTCTGCAGCGCGCCCAGCTGGTCCATGGCCAGGTGGGCGTTCGCGTCCGTCGCGGCGGACATCGCCAGCGCGATCAGCACCTCGTCGGTGTGCAGGCGGGGGTTACGGTTGCCCATATGGTCCACCTTCAGATGCTGTATCGGCTGTATCACCTGCGGCGAGATCAGCTTTATCTCATCCGGTATGCCTGCAAGCGTCTTGAGCGCGTTCAGCAGCGCCGCGGACGAGGCCCCCAACAGCGCGCTGGTCTTGCCCGTCACGACGCGTCCGTCGGGAAGCTCTATGGCGGTGGCCGGCTCGCCGGTGCGCTCCGCCACGGCGCGCGCCGCGGGCACGGTGGGGCGCACGGTCTCGTCTATGGAGAGCGTGTTCATCAAAAGGCGCAGCTTCTCGATCTCGCCGTCGTCGGCCAGGCCCTGCCTCAGCAGGCAAGCGGTCTTGAAGTAGCGGCGCACGACCTCCTGCTTGGACGCGTCGCAGCACGCCTGGTCGTCCGTGATGGCATAGCCCGCCATGTTCACGCCCATGTCGGTGGGGCTCTTGTAGGGGCATTCGCCGTATATGCGCTCGAATATCGCGCGGAGCACGGGGAATATCTCGATGTCGCGGTTGTAGTTCACCGTCGTGACGCCATAGGCCTCCAGGTGGAACGGGTCGATCATGTTCACGTCGTTCAGGTCCGCCGTGGCGGCCTCGTAGGCGATGTTGACCGGGTGCTTGAGCGGCAGGTTCCAGATGGGGAAGGTCTCGAACTTCGCGTAGCCGGCCTTGATGTTGCGCTTGTGCTCGTGGTAGAGCTGGGAAAGGCACGTGGCCATCTTGCCGCTGCCGGGACCGGGCGCCGTCACGACCACGAGCGAGCGCGTGGTCTCGATATAGTCGTTCTTCCCATAGCCCTGGTCGGAGACGATCGATTGCACGTCGGAGGGATAGTTGGGTATCCTGTAGAGTCTGTAGACCCGAAGCCCCAGCGTGGTCATGCGCTTTTCGAACAGGTCTGCCGAGGGCTGGCCGGTATACTGCGTCATGGCGATGGCGCCCACGTACAGCCCGAAATCGCGGAACACATCGATCAGGCGTATCACGTCCGTGTCATAGGTGATGCCCAGGTCGCCGCGGCGCTTGTTCTTTTCGATGTCGTTGGCGTTTATCGCGATCACGATCTCGGCCTGGTCCTTCAGCTCCAGCAGCATACGGATCTTGTTGTCCGGTATGAAGCCCGGCAGCACGCGCGAGGCGTGATAGTCGTCGAACAGCTTGCCGCCAAACTCCAGATAGAGCTTGCCGCCGAACTGGTCTATGCGCTGACGTATGCGTTCCGATTGCATCCGGATGTACTTTTGGCTGTCGAATCCCGTGCGAAGCATGGCTTTCCCTCCATATGGCGCGTTGTACGGCAAAGCCGCGGGTGTGGTCCTGTCAAATACAAAGGCACATGGGAGCGTATGTCTCATGTGCCCGTCATCATTGTACCAAAAGGAAAGGGAAAGGGTCAACGAACAGTTGATTAAGTTTCGCTTCAACGGTTTTTTACGCCTTCGCCGCCGCGTCGTATTCCGCCTTCGTGCAGGCGGGCAGCGTGAACATGAACGACGTGAGCGCCTCGTTCGACTCCACGCGTATCTGTCCGCCGTGTTCGCGCACGATCATGTTGGATATCGCAAGCCCAAGCCCCGTGCCGCCGCCCGAGGTGTGCGCCTTGTCGGCCTTGTAGAAGCGCTCGAATATGTGCGGCAGGTCCTTCTCCGCGATGGCGGGGCCATTGTTGCGTACGGCGAAGAATATGTCGCGTCCCTGCGGCTTCGTCTCGACCGTCAGCGTGCCGCCGTCCGGCATGAACTTGATCGCGTTGTCGATGAAGTTCGAAAGCACCTGCGTGATGCGGTTGGCGTCGCCCTTCGCGTAACAGTGCTCCTCGCCGAAGCCCACCTCGACATTGATGTGCTTTGCGTCTATGCGCGGTTCGAAGCTTATCAGTATGCGGCTGAACAGCTCGTTCGCGTCGAACGGCGCGATGACCAGCGGGAACTTGCCGGATTCGAGCCTGGACATGTCCAGCAGGTCGCGCACGAGGTCGGTGAGCCTGTTCGTCTCGTCCATGATGATCTGAAGCGTCGCGGGCGCCTGGTCTTCGGGTATCACGCCGTCCTGCAGCGCCTCGACGTAGCCGCGCATGCTCGTCAGCGGCGAACGCAGCTCGTGCGACACCGCGGCCACGAAGTGCCTGCGGGAGTCCTCCAGCTCGCTCAGCTCCTGCGCCATGTTGTTGATCGAATGGCCCAGCTGCTCCAGCTCGCCGCCGCAGTTCAGGTTGACGCGCCGGCTCAGATCGCCCTTCGTGAACTCGGCCACGGCGTTGTCCAGCTCCCTGAGGGGCCTGATGAACGAGCGGGTGAGTATCAGCGATACGATCACGCCCAGCAGTATCGCGATGCCCGCCGCGGGCAGCACCTGCGGCAGGAGGTCCGTGACGTGCAGGCGCAGCGCCTCGTCGGAGATGTGCAGAAGCACCGCGCCCACGACCGAGCCGTCGAAGTACGTCCACGGCACGCCTATGGTCACGATGTGGTCGCCCAGCTCCGGGAACAGGCCCGTCACGCGGATCTCATCTCCCTGCTGTATGCGCTGCAGCTGTTTCGTGACGGAGTCCGTCAGTATGTAATCCGAGGTGTTCCAGCTGCTGTCCAGCACCTGCGCATAGCCCGAGTTGTACGAGACGATCCAGATGTCCGCGTTGTAACGGTCGTGTATGTCGCGCACCTTGGAGCGTATCACGTGCTGCATGGTCACGTTGTCGACCACGCTTGAAAGCTTGTTTAGGTTCCCCATGTACTCCGCGACCTCGCGGGCCTGCAGCGAGACCTCCGTCTCGTAGGCGCGCCGCCGCACCTGGCTCAGGTTCGTGGCCATGATGCCCACACAGATGAAGACCGCGATCAGCATCGCGGCCATGATCGCGGAGAAGAAGCGCCAGAACAGGTTGCCCCGAAACATAGGCTCACTTCACCTCGAATTTGTAACCGACGCCCCAGACGGTCTTGATCTGCCAGCCCATCTCTTCGCAGCCCACGAGCTTTTCGCGCAGCCGCTTCACGTGCACGTCCACCGTGCGGGAGTCGCCGTAGTAATCGTAGCCCCAGACCTGCTCAAGCAGCTGTTCGCGCGTGAAGACCTTGTTGGGATAGCTCGCCAGGAAGTTGAGAAGCTCCAGCTCCTTCGGAGGCATCTCTATCTCGGTGCCCATGTAGGTCACCGTGTAGTTGGATATGGATATGGTGAGCCCGGGGAACACGAGCTCCTTTTCGGGCTCCTCGGAGGTCTGGAAGCGCCTGAGCACGGCCTTTATGCGCGCAAGCAGCTCCTTCATCTCGAAGGGCTTGGAGACATAGTCGTCCGCGCCCAGTTCAAGCCCCAGCACCTTGTCGAACGTCTCGTCCTTGGCCGTCAGCATGATGATGGGTATGGAGGAGACCTTGCGCACCTCGCGGCAGACCTGCAGGCCGTCCATGCCGGGCAGCATGATGTCCAGCAGTATCAGGTTGGGCGGGTCGGCCTTGAACAGCCTGAGCGCCTCGTCGCCGCGGTCGGCCATGACCACGTCGTAGTCTTCCTTGACCAGGTACAGGTTGACGAGCTGGCGGATGTTCGGGTCGTCGTCGACCAGAAGGATTTTTGTTTTCATGGATGATCACCCCGGAGATCGAGTTGGAGTTAGGAATTAGGAGTTAGGAGTTAGGAGTTGTGGTGGAGATCGCTTTGCGATCTCTTTGATTTGGCGGGGAGGGGGAGGGGTGTGCGCCGCGCGGGGGGCGGTGCGGGTGTTGATGTGGTCTGGGCCTCCGCCCGTGCGCGAGCGAACGTGCATTCGTCGTACCCGTAGGGACGCCATTCATGGCGTCCGCCCGCGCGTGAGCGCACATACTTCGTCGTCCCCGCAGGGACGCCATTCATGGCGTCAGCTTACGCGAAAGCGCACAAATATCCGTCGCCCCCGTAGGGACGCCCCATGGGGCGTCCGCGCCGCGCGATATCGCTGCGGGGACGTGGCGGCGTAGACGCCGCCGCTACGGGTGCCATTATACTTGCAACGCGTGAACTGGCTGTGAACGCAGCGCGAATGAACGATGAATCCGGCCTGCCGGCTGTCCGTTTACGCTTCGGCCTTCACCGCATCGTCACCACGGTCACGCCGTCCTCGCCCTCGCCGTACCGCCC
>SVGK01000044.1 GCA_015056395.1 Clostridiales bacterium | reverse complement strand
TCGAAAGCACTGCGGCGCGCAACGGATATCAGTACCGTGTGATCGTGACCGACAGCTTCGGCAACAAGGCCACATCCAATGCTGCCACGCTCAAGCTGCCTATCACATTCACCACGCAGCCGACCGACTTTGTCGGGGCCGTCGGCGAGACCGCGAAGTTCAAGGCGATCGCCGAGAGCGGACTTGGCCTTACGCTGACTTACAAGTGGCAGTACGCCAAGGCCGGCACGACGACCTGGAAGGATTCCACGGCTGATACCGCGACATGGAAGACGCTGTGGGTCGACGTGACTGAAGCGCGCAATGGCCAGCAGTACCGCTGCGTCGTCACGGATAAGAATGGCAACAGCGCGATTTCTGATGTCGTCACGCTCAAGGTGGCCATTGTCTTTACCACGCAGCCGACCGACTTTGTGGGGGCCGCTGGCGAGACCGCGAAGTTCAAGGCGATTGCTGAGAGCAGTCTGGGTCTTACGCTGACCTACAAGTGGCAGTACGCCAAGGCCGGTACGACGACCTGGAAGGACTCCACGGCTGATACCGCGACCTGGAAGACACTGTGGGTCGACGTGACCGAAGCGCGCAATGGCCAGCAGTACCGCTGCGTCGTCACGGACAAGAACGGCAACACCGCGATATCCAACGTTGCCACGATCAAAGTACCCATCGTGTTCACGACGCAGCCGACCGACTTTGTCGGGGCCGTCGGCGAGACCGCGAAGTTCAAGGCGATCGCCGAAAGCACGCTTGGCCTCACGCTGACTTACAAGTGGCAGTACGCCAAGGCCGGCACGACGACTTGGAAGGACTCCACTGCGGACACCGCGACATGGAAGACGCTATGGGTCGAAGCGACAGCTGCACGCCATGGCCAGCAGTATCGCTGCGTCGTCACGGACAAGAACGGCAACACCGCGATTTCCAATGTCGCTACACTCAAGGTGCCTATCGTCATCGACACACAGCCTGTGAAGTACACTGGCTTCGTTGGCGAGGATGCAAAGTTCAAGGCAGTTGCGACCAGCAACACCGGCGCTACGCTGTACTACCAGTGGCAATACAAGTCAAAGACGATGGCCGATTATGCTGATTCCACGTTCGAATCGGCTACCTGGAAGACCCTGCATGTGCCGGTCACCGCGGCGCGCAACGGCTACTACTATCGCTGCGTGATCAGCGACAAGGCCGGCAACCAGGTCATCTCGAACGCTGCCAAGCTGGACATCCCGATCATTATCACGACCCAGCCCAAGGATTCCGAGGACGGCACGTTCACCGTGAAGGCGGACGGCAGCGTCTCCAGCTATCTGTGGTACTGGGCGTCGGCCGGGTCCACCACGTTCAAGGCCTGCACCTCCACGACCACGGGCTATAACACGGCTACGCTGAAGGTCGTCCCGAACGCGGACCGCTACGGCCGCCAGTTCTACTGCGAGCTGACCGATCCCAATGGCAACAAGCTGAAGACCAAGACCGTCACGCTGAAGGCGCCGGCGATCGTTATCACCACGCAGCCGACCGATCAGTCCGCCTTCCCGGGCGAGACCGTGACGTTCACCGTCGCCACGAGCACCACGGGCGTCACCTACCAGTGGCAGTGGCGCAAGGGCGCCAGCGGTACGTGGGCCAACTCCACCGGCACGGGCAACAAGACTGGTTCCCTGCCCATCGAGGTCACCACGGGCCGCAACGGCTATCAGTACCAGTGCATCATCACCGATTCCAACGGCGTGAGCGTCACCTCGAATGTCGCGACGCTGACCGCCAGCGACGAGTTCGAGCTGAACTCCGTCCGCTACAAGCTGGTCTCCGGCAACCTGACCGTCGTCGGCTACACCAGCTCCACCAAGACCTCCTACACCATCCCGCAGACCGCCAAGGGCTACACGGTCACCAAGGTCGGCGAGAGCGCGTTCGAGGGCAACACGAAGATCAAGTCCATCGACCTGCCCGACACCATCACGGTGATCGGCAAGCGCGCATTCGCAAACTGCACCGCGCTGACCACGATGAACTGATCGACAGATCCGGGGCAAACGCCGGGGGGACCGCAAGGTTCCCCCGGTTTTTTACGATGCGCGTTTGGAACATTGCGCAGGGGACATCCCCCGGGCACGATCGTGCCAAAAATATGCTTCGTGGCTGGTGACACGGCCGCGCAAGTCTGTTATAATATGGATTGTCCCGCGCTTCGAACAAACCGCGGGCCCATCATCAGGAAAGAGCAAGGACATCATGCGATACGCGAACACAGACGATCTAAAATACCGCGTCGGCGGGCTGCTGTACACGCCGGCCATGAACGAGGGCATCGCCGAAAAGGTCATGAACGGGGAGATCCCCTGCCTGACATCGCTCGCGCTGTGCCTCGAGGACACGATACCGGACGGCGCGCTGTCGGAGGCGGAGCGGCGGCTGGACAGTACGCTCGACGCGCTGGACCGCGCCGACGCGCGGCGTCTCCCGCTGCTGTTCATACGCATACGCACGCCCGAGCACATGGAGCACATCATGCGGCTGTACGCGCGGCACCGGGACATCATCACGGGCTACGTGCTTCCCAAGTACGACCTTTTGAACAGCGAGAGATACATCTCGCTGGTACGGCGCGCGAACGAGGCGCCGGGCGCGAAGCCCGTGTACATCATGCCGATACTGGAAAGCCGCATGATCGCGGATATCGCCACGCGCGCGGACACGCTCCTGAAGCTCAAGAGGGGGCTGGACGGCATACGGGACTTCGTGCTCAACATACGCGTGGGCGGGAACGACTTCAGCAACCTCTACGGGCTTAGGCGCAGCGCGCGCCAGACCATCTATGACATCGGCGTGATACGCGACATATTCTGCGACATCATCAACGTGTTCTCGGCGGACTATGTCGTCTCCGGCCCGGTGTGGGAGTATTTCGGCGAGAGGGACGGCGTTTGGGACGCGGGCCTCATGCGCGAACTGGAGCTGGACCGCATCAACGGCTTCATCGGCAAGACCGCCATACACCCGTCGCAGCTGCCGATCATATACGAAAGCCTGAAGGCGCGCAAGTCCGACTACGAGGATGCAAGGCGCATACTGAACTGGGACGACGATGTGCTGGCCGTGGCGAAGAGCGCCGACGGCACGCGCATGAACGAGCTCAAGTGCCACGCGAGGTGGGCATCCAGGGTGATGGCGCTTGCGGAGATCTACGGTATAAGAGAGGACTGAACATGCGGATCTGGTTCAATCACTGGTTCAGCACCGCCTGGCATCTGATCGAGATGATGAAGGCCGTCGAGCCGGGGCGGTTCACGTTCATAGGCAGCAGCACGAACAGGTACGCGCTCTACGGCAAGGTGTGCGACGCGTTCTTCGAAGAGCCCGCGGACCTTGACGGGGAGGGGTACGCCGCCTTCTGCCTGGACTTCTGCAGGGAGCACGGCGTGGACGTGTTCGTGCCGCGGCGGCATCAGCCGGCGATCGTCGCCCATGCCGCGGAGTTTGCGGCGCTGGGCGTGAAGCTGATGGCGCCGCGGGACGCGGGGCTCGTGCGGGAGATGGACGACAAGGCGGCGGCCTATGCGCGGCTCGGGGAGATCGTGCCCGCGCGCGTGCCGGAGCACTTCGTCGCGGGCGACCTGGGTGCGTTCGAACGCGCGGCCGCGGCGCTGCAGGCGCGCCACGGGCGCGTGTGCTACAAGCTCACCAGAGACGAGGGCGCGCGCAGCTTCCGCGTGATCGACGAGGGCCTGACGAAGCCGGGCGCCGTGTACAACAAGCCCGGAAACAAGCTGAGCCTTTCGACGGCGCTCAGCGTGATGGAGAACTATGACTTCGGCATACCCGTGCTGGTCATGCCGTATCTTCCCGATGTCGAGATCAGCGTGGACTGCCTGCGCACGTCGCGCGGCGCGATGATCATACCGCGCTACAAGACGAACAAGCGATATTCCGAGGTCATTTTCACGCCGGACGTCATGGACGAGTGCCGTTCGATCATGGACGCGCTGTGGCTCGATGCGCCGGCGAACATACAGTACAAGACGGCAAATGGCGAACGGTATCTGCTGGAGATCAACACGCGCATGTCCGGTGGCCTGCAGCTCTCGTGCAAGGCGAGCGGGCTGAACCTGCCCGCCGCGGCACTGTACGAGCTGCTGGGCGAGCCGTACCCGTGGGCGTATCCCGCGTTCAGCTCGGCCAGGGTCGCGCACCTTGAGACGCCCGTTTGTCTGTAGGAGGAGGAAACAACATTGCAACAGTACGGCGTGGAGGACCTGCTGCGGCTTGCAAAGCGGGTGCACAACACGAAGAGGACATATCTGCTGGTCGATCCGCTGCAGGGGAAGCACATGCCCGTGAGCCCTTCTGCGGCGCTCGACATGATGGGCGCGCTGGGCGCGCGCGTGCGCGCGGCGTGTCCGGACACGGGGCTTGTGATAGGCTTCGCCGAGACGGCGACGGCCGTGGGCTTCGCGGTCGCACAGGCGTTCGGGCGGGACTGCGTGTATGTCCACACGACGCGCGAGACGCTGCCGAGGAGCGAGGCGGCGGTCGAATTCCTCGAGGAACACAGCCACGCGACGGAGCAGGCGCTGGCGTCGTCGCGCCTTGACGCATGGCTCGCGCGCACGGACGCGGTCGTGTTCGTCGACGACGAGATCTCCACCGGCAGGACGCTTGCAAACTTCATACGCGAGCTGGATGGACGCTTCCCCGCGCTGCGCGGGAAGCGCAGGATCGCGGCGTCCATCATAAACCGCATGGCGGCGGAACAGGAGGAGGCCCTTGCGGGCATGGGTGTAGAGTGCGTGTGCCTTCTGCGCCTTCGACAGGAGGACCTGACGCAGGCCGTCGTGCGCTTCGACATACGCGGCGCGGAGGCCCCGGCCCTCCCGACACGCCGGGCCGCGTTCACTTTGCTCGAAGGCCTGCCGGCGCTGCCGGACGCGCGGCGCGGCGTGCGCGTGGGCGGGTATGACGGGGCGTGCCGCGCGTTCGCCGCGGCGGCGATCGGGGAGATCGACCTGACCGCCTGCGTGAGCGCGCTCGTGCTGGGAACGGAGGAGTGCATGTATCCCGCTATGTGCCTGGGCGCGCGGCTGGAGCGTGAAAGGGGCCTGCGCGTGCGCACGCATTCGACCACGCGCAGCCCCATAGGCCTGTGCGGGGACGCGGGCTACCCGATCACGAGCGGCGCAAGGCTCACGAGCTTCTATGACACGGCGCGCGCCACGTATCTCTACGATATCGCGGCGTATGACTTGGTCGTCGTCGTGACGGACAGCGCGCATATACCGGAGAGCGCGCTACAGGACCTGGCGGACGCGCTTTCGAACGCCGGGAACGCGCGGCTCTGTCTGGCGAGGGGGTGAGGGAGCATGTTCGGTACATACCGCGCTGAGGACGTGACGATACTGCTCAAGGACATCACAGGGCGCGTCGCGCCGCAGAGCACCGCGGAGCGCGAGAGGCAGATACAGTCGGGACGCCACTATTCCGAGATGCTGCCGATCGAATATGAGCCGTCGCAGCGCTACATCGACGCGTTCGAGTACGCGCTGCGGGCACACAGCCGCCAGACGGCGCAGGCGGTGGCACGCGTCGCGGCCGCGATATGGCGCGACAAGGGGCGGGACGCCGTGCTGGTCTCGCTGGCGCGCGCCGGTACGCCCATAGGCGTGCTGATACGGCGCTTCATCAGGGAACGGTTCGGCGTCGACGTGCCGCACTATACGATATCGATCATACGCGGGCGCGGCATAGATCTGAACGCCCTCGACTACATACTGGCGCGGCACGAGGCCTCGTCGGTGCAGTTCGTGGACGGCTGGACGGGCAAGGGCGCGATCGGGCGCGAGCTCACGAGCGCGCTCAGGAGCCGTCCGGGCGTGTCGGACGGGCTTGCGGTGCTCTCGGACCCCGCGTGCATCGCGGCCGTGTGCGGCACCTATGAGGACTTCCTGATACCCAGCGCCTGCCTGAACTCGACCGTGTCCGGACTGCTCAGCAGGACGTTCCTGCGTGACGACATCATAGGCCCGGGCGACTTCCACGGCGCCGTGTTCTACCGGGAGCTCATGGACCGCGACGTGACGTATCGCTTCATCGACGGCGTCGCGGCGTATTTCCCGTCCATAACCGATGTGGAGCCGGAGCCGAAGCCGGCCCACGCCGGGACCGGGCTGGAGGAGGCGCGCGATATCGCGTCCGCCTTCGGCATCGCGGACATCAATCTGGTCAAGCCGAGCATAGGGGAGACCACGCGCGTGCTGCTCAGGCGCGTGCCCTGGAAGGTGCTGGTGCGCGACCCCGAGGATCGGGACAGCCTTGCGCACATACTGGAGCTTGCGAAGGAGCGGGGCGTGCCGGTCGAAAGGTATCCGCTCAAGCACTACAAGGCCTGCGGGCTCATAAAGCCGCTGGAGCGCATGGGCGATGTGTGAGGTACTGTTCGCGTGCGACCTGGACAACACGCTGATACACTCGTACAAGTGGCGGCGCGAAGGCGACATATGCGTCGAATGGCTCAAGGAGAAGGCGCAGGGCTACATGGATCCCGCGGACGCCCGACTCCTGCCCGTGCTCTTCAGGCGCGCGACGGTCGTGCCCGTGACCACGCGCTCCATGGCGCAGTACCGGCGCATACAGTGGCCGGAGGGCCAAGGCCCCGAGTGCGCCGTCACGACGAACGGCGCGATGCTGCTCAGGGACGACGTACAGGACGACGCGTGGCTCCGGCAGAGCGAGGCGCTCGCGCGCCCCTATGCCGGGGAGATGCGCACACTGCTTGCCGCGCTCGAGGCGGACGGAGACTACATACGCTGCCGCCTCGTGGACGACATGTACCTGTTCGCCTATTGCCGAGACGGCGTCGACCCGAAGGCCAAGGCCGCGGCGCTCGAAGGCCGTACGACGCTTGAAACGCTGGTCAGCGGAAGAAAGCTCTACTTCTTCCCGACGCCCTTCGACAAGGGGCGCGCGCTCGAGAGGCTCAGGGCGCTGTTCATGCCGAAGCTCGTGATCGCCGCGGGCGACAGCGTGATCGACGTGCCCATGCTCCGGGCGGCGGACGTCGCGCTGTGTAGGGAAAGCGTGTTCGGCGTGGTCGAAAACGGCGGGAAAAGGCTTCTCGAAGAAGGGAAATCGCTTATCGAGATCGTGCTTGAGATCATCGATGCGAGGCGGTAAACCGTATCCGCAGAGAGACGGCTGGTCCGGATGGAGGAAGATCGCATGAGGAAGATATTCGGTGTAACGCTGGGAGGCCTTCAGCACAAGATCGCCACGGTCGTGCTGATCACGCTGGTCGTGACTGTCTTCGCGTTTGCGATGCTCTCCGTCTTCCAGAGCGGCATGCTCTCGCAGATCGTAGAGGAGACGCAGGCGGAGCAGCAGCGGTCGATCACCGGGATCTCTCGGGAGACGATGCGCGCCACGACCGAGTATTCGCTCACGAGCATGGCGGCGCTGCAGGCCGGTTACGCGAACAGCGAATTCACCGAGGTCGTCGACTACATAAACATCATGAAGGCCATGGCGGAGGAGCTGCTGAAGAACGGAGACGCGCTGGAGCCCGCGGTCGTGCTGCCTCCGGATCCGGCCAAACAGGGCGTGCCCTCGGCGCAGGTGCTGTTCGACGAGGGCGTCGATTATACAAAGTCGAAGTATCTGGGCATCATAGGGCACATGAGCGAGCCGCTGCTGGCCATGTACGCGAATTCTTCGAAGATCATGTCCTGCTTCGTGGGCCTTCAGGACGGCACGCATCTGAGCATCAGCACGGAGACATTGGACAGGTTCGACGAGAACGGCAACCAGATCCCCTATCCGGTGACGCAAAGGCCGTGGTATCTGGGCGCGGCGCGCACGGGCAAGCTCTATTTCACGGGCATCGAAGAGGACGCCTTCAGCGGCAAGCTGTGCATCACGTGCTCCGCGCCCGTCTATCTGGACGGCGACCTGATCGGCGTGGTCGGCGCGGACGTGGAGCTTGCGAACATGGCGGGCTTTGTCAACGCCTCGGACGACGCGGTCTCTTCGTATATCATCAACAACTTAGGCCAGGTGATACTCGCGCCCAGCCAGAACAGGATATTCACCGCGCGCGCATCCGATGAGGCGCAGGACCTGCGGCAGCTGGGCAGCGAACCGCTTGCGAAATTCGTCAGCATGGCGCTTTTGAAGCCCACGACGCTGAACGAGATCGAGCTCGACAACAGGACCTACTACATGGCGGGCGCGCCGATGCCCACGATAGGCTGGGCGCTGATCATGACGGTGGACAAGGAGCGCACCGAGCTGCTCAGCGTGCAGATGCTCGAGCACATGGATCAGACCAATCTGGCGGCGCAGCAGCGGTTCAGGGACGGCTCGGCGCGGATCAGGCGGATCACGTTCGCCATCGTCGTGGCGATACTGGGACTGAGCCAGCTCATATCCGCGCTGGCGACCCGGCGCATGGTCAGGCCCATAGAGTCCATGACGAAGAACATCGTCGAATCCGGCCAGACGGGCCGACTGTTCGAGATGAAGGACATCTACAGGACGGACGACGAGATACAGGTATTGGCGGAGTCCTTTGACGATCTGTCCAGAAAGACGAAGCGCTACATCGAGGACATCACGAAGATCACGCAGGAGAAGGAGCGCATCAGCACGGAGCTGGAGCTTGCGCGGAGGATACAGGCTAACATGCTGCCTTATATCTATCCGGCGTTCCCGGATCGCAGCGAGTTCGACATCTACGCGACGATGGACCCGGCCAAGGAGGTCGGCGGCGACTTCTATGATTTCTTCCTGATAGACAGCGATCACCTCGCCATGGTCGTCGCGGACGTCTCCGGCAAGGGCGTGCCGGCGGCGCTGTTCATGATGATGTCAAAGATACTGATCAACAACTTCACGATGCTGGGCGTATCGCCGGCCAGAGTGCTGGAGCAGACGAACAATGCCATATGCCAGAACAACGAGGACGACATGTTCATCACGGTCTGGCTGGGCATACTGGAGATCTCCACGGGCAGGCTCGTCGCCTCGAACGCGGGGCACGAATACCCGGTCGTCAGGACGGCGGACGGCAGGTTCGAGCTGTACAAGGACAAGCACGGGTTCGTGCTGGGCGCGATGGAAGGCATGAAGTATCACGACTATGAGATGACCATAGACAAAGGCGGCATGCTCTTCCTCTACACGGACGGCGTGACCGAGGCCACGAACGCTTCGAACGAGCTGTTCGGCACGAAGCGTCTGATCGAGGCCATGAACGCCTCCGGCGCGGAGGGTCCGGTGCCGCTGCTGCACGCGGTCAAGGATGCCGTGGACGCGTTCGTGGGCGATGCGGGCCAGTTCGACGACCTGACCATGCTGGGGTTCAAGCTGATGGAGCGCAAGTGACGTTCGCGTGGATACCGTTGAGAGCCTTCCCGGAAGGGAGGGCTTTTTTGATTTGGAATTCGGAATTTGGAATTCGGAATCAACGCTACGCTAGACACCTTTCGGTGTTTCGGAATTTGGGGTAGCCGCTTCGCCAGACGCTTTCGGTATTTCGAAATGGATACTTCATCAGACATCTTCTGTGTTTTGGAAAAGGTTTTGCCGGATGTTCGCTGGTGGTTTCAAACCGGCTTCCCGTAGGGACGCCATTCATGGCGTCCGCCCGGTCATACCAATGTTGACGTACGTATCGGATATCGAACAAATACCGCCGTACCCGTGGGGACGTGGCATGCCGCGTCCGCGTGGCCAGTGCGGTATGCGGGGGGATGTGGCGGCGTAGACGCCGCCGCTACGGGTTACCGTTACGGACACAGTTTCAAACCGCCTCCCGTAGGGACGCCATTCATGGCGTCCGCCCGGTCATACCAATGTTGACGTACGTATCGGATATCGAACAAATACCGCCGTACCCGTAGGGACGCGGCATGCCGCGTCCGGGTGGCCCGCGCGGTATGCGGGGGGATGTGGCGGCGTAGACGCCGCCGCTACGGGCCGCTGTTACGGGGCTGATACGGCATCATCCCGTATGCTATGTCGCAGGCGTCCGCATCTGAAGGAACTTCATTTACATTTAACGTGTCCGCGTGTGACGGACATGCTCCGCCGCACAGCGCCTCGCAATGCCGCAAGAAGGGCCATATAAGCGTCCGGAACGCAAAAATTGAAGAATCATGGGGGGCAAAATGCAAATCGTGACCGCCAGTGGCGGAAACATGCATAAAAATGATGGATTTAATAAATAGAAGTTTCACATCTCGGGGCTTGCATTTTCTCCCTTATGAATTTATAATGTTTTCATTCTGAAATGGAGGTATGACCCATGAAAAAGGTATTTGCGCTTCTTCTGGTGCTTTCGATGGTCCTGAGCTTCTCCGCTCTGGCCGAGACCGTCAAGATCGGCGTGTTCGAGCCGGCGTCCGGCGACTCCGGCGCGGGCGGAAAGCAGGAGATGCTGGGCATGCAGTACGCCAACAAGGAGACCCCGACCGTCGAGATCGGCGGCACGACGTATGATGTCGAGCTGGTCTACGCGGACAACGGCTCCTCCACCGACAAGGCGCCTTCCGCCGCGCAGCAGCTGGTCAGCGAGAACGTCTCGCTGGTGCTGGGCAGCTACGGTTCCGGCGTGTCCATCGCGGGCAGCCAGTACTTTGCCGACGCAGGCATCCCGGCCATCGGCGTCACCTGCACCAATCCGCAGGTCACCGCGGGCAACAGCCACTACTTCCGCGTGTGCTTCCTGGATCCCTTCCAGGGCACCGTGCTGGCCAACTACGCCTACAAGGAGCTGGGCGCGACCACCGCGTACTGCCTGGCCGAGCTGGGCAACGACTATGACGTCGGCCTGAGCACCTATTTCCAGCAGGCGTTCGAGGCGCTGGGCGGCACTGTCATCTCCGACAACTTCCCCACCGGCACGTCCGACTTCACCTCCTATCTGACCAACGCGCAGATGTACGAGGCGAACGTGTTCTTCTGCCCGGTGTCCATCGCGTACTCCACGCAGATCGTGCAGCAGGCGGCCTCTCAGGGCATGACCTTCCCGATCCTTGGCGGCGACACGCTGGACAGCAACGTCGTGGCCAACGCCGCGAAGGGCACGAACCTGGACGTCGTGGTCACCACCTTCTATCAGGAGGGCGCGAACGAGGCGTTCGACAGCGGCTTCAAGGCGTGGCTCGAGTCTGACTCTGAGGCGCTGACCAACAACGGCGGCAACACCATCATCGCCGGCGTCACCGCCATGGGCTACGATGCGTACTACGTGGCGCTGGAGGCGCTGAAGGCCGCCGGCACCACCGATTCCAAGGCCGTCATGGAGGCGCTGCCCGCGGTCGAGTACGACGGCGTGTCCGGCCACATCGCCTTTGACGAGACCGGCGACGCCATCCGCAACGCGGCGTTCGTCAAGAAGGTCAACACCGAGACCGGCGACTGGGAGTTCGTGACGGAGCAGACCGTGGAATGACCGCGAAGCGGCCATTCGCAAATTCAGAATTCAGAATTCATAATTCAGAATCAATAGCCGTGTGCGTTTGATCTGATCATGAAGGATGATCCTGAGACACTGACATGATTAATGGAACAAGGAATTTCGTTCCTTGTTCCATTTTCATAGTCTTCCATATGGAGGCCCGAATGGAGCGGAACAACCCCATTGTCGTCAAAAGCAAGGCGCTCGCTTTGCGCATTATCCGGCTGAATCGGTATCTCTGTGATGAAGAGCATGAATATGTATTGTCCAAGCAAGTGCTTCGAAGCGGGACCAGCATAGGCGCGAACGTCCGCGAAGCACTGCGTGGCTATAGCAGGAAGGAATTCTATGCAAGGCTCAACATAGCGCTGCGGGAAGCGTCCGAAACGGAATACTGGCTTGAACTTCTGCATGAAAGCGACATGATTTCCGAAGAGGCCTTCATAAGCATATACCAGGACACACAGGAAATCATCCGTCTGCTCGTATCGATCATAAAGACAAGGAAACCTGATGAGGGTTGACCTTTGCCCCGATGGGGTGTGGGGCAAAGCCCCATGGTATTGATTCTGAATTCTGAATTCTGAATTTCAGACCTGTAAGATCCTAAGAAAGGAACGTTCTTTCTATGTTCACCACCATCCTCCCATACCTCCTCTCCGGCATATCTGTCGGAGGACAGTATGCCCTGATCGCCATAGGCTATACCATGGTCTACGGCATCCTGCGCCTGATCAACTTTGCTCATGGCGATGTTTTTATGGTCGCTGGGATAGTGATGGTGTACATGTCGGCGAGCGGCGTGCCGCTTTGGCTGTGCATACCGCTGGACCTGGTGCTCACCGCCGTGATCGGCTTCGTGATCGAGAGGATCGCGTACAAGCCGCTGCGCACCGCGCCGCGCATGTCGATCATGATATCGGCCATAGGCGTGAGCTACACGCTCCAGAACCTGGTGCTCTACATCACGGGCGGCCTGAACCAGCTCTTCCCGACCATACCGTGGATCTCGGATTCCATCACGATAGGCTCCGCGACCACCAAGGTCGTGACCGTCGTGACGCCTGTACTGACGCTGGTGCTGGTCGTGGCGCTTGTGCAGCTGATCAACCACACGAAGATCGGCATGGCCATGCGCGCCGTCTCCAAGGACTTCGAGACCAGCCAGCTGATGGGCATCAACATCAACCGCGTCATCTCCACCACGTTCGTGATCGGCTCGTTCCTTGCGGGCGTGGGCAGCATGCTGTACTTCACCAACTACACCACGGTCATACAGACCTCCGGCGCCATGCCGGGCCTGAAGGCGTTCGTGGCGGCGGTGTTCGGCGGCATAGGCTCCATACCCGGTGCGGTGATCGGCGCGTTCATCATAGGCATCGCGGAGAACATCATAAAGGGCCTGGACATCATACTGTTCAAGGCGGGCCTGCTCAAGACCCAGATCGGCTTTGCCACGTTCTCGGATGCGTTCACGTTCGCGCTTTTGATCATCATACTCGTCGTCAAGCCCACGGGCCTGTTCGGCGAGAAGACGACGGACAAGGTGTGAGGTGACGGACATGAATACGAAGAAGCGTCTGACGAAGGGCCAAGTGCTCTCGATCGTCATCATCGCGGCGATCTACGCGGCGGTGTTCATACTGGAGCAGATCGTGCCCCCGACATCCATGCTGTTCACGGTGCTCAAGAAGGGCGCGACCTACGCGCTCGTCGCCGTGTCCATGAATCTTTTGAACGGCTTCACGGGCATATTCTCGCTGGGGCAGGCGGGCTTCATGCTGATCGGCGCGTACACGTTCTCGATACTGACGGTGCCGGTCTCACAGCGTGAGATCGTCTATCAGTACTACGCGGGCGGCGCGGTGCAGTTCGCGCTGCCGTGGTTCGTGGCGATGGTGTTCGCAGGGCTGGCGGCGGCGCTGTTCGCCTTCCTGATCGGCCTGCCTGTGCTGCGCCTGAAGAGCGACTATCTGGCGATAGCCACGCTGGGCTTTGCCGAGATCATACGCGCGGTGTTCCAGTGGGACAAGCTGGGCCCCATCACCAACGGATCCAACATGCTCAGGCTGTTCCCGACGTTCAACGATTTCAACATCACCGGCGCGGACGGACAGGTGCGCGTGTACTTTTCTACGCTTGCGCCCATGCTGATATCGGGCGTTTGCATCGCGGTGATCGTGCTGCTGATCAATTCGACGTTCGGCCGCGCGCTTCGCTCCATCAAGGACGACGAGATCGCCGCGGAGGCCATGGGCATACACCTGGCTTCGCACAAGCAGCTGGCCTTCTGCGTGAGCTCGTTCTTCACCGGCGTGGGCGGCGCGATGCTGGCCATGTACCAGACCACGGTGCAGGCCAAGAGCTTCACCACGGCCATGACCTATGAGATCCTGCTGATCGTGGTCATCGGCGGCATCGGCTCGGTGACGGGCAGCTGCATCTCCTCGTTCCTGTTCGTGGCGGCCAGCGAATGGTGGCTGCGCTTCCTGGACCAGAAGCAGATGATCGGCAATTTCGAGGTGCCGCTGCTGCGCAACGGCTTCCGCCTGGTGGTGTTCTCCATCATCATCATGATTGTGGTGCTGTTCTTCCGCCAGGGCATCATGGGCACGAAGGAGCTGCCGGATCTGATACGGGGCTGGCAACGCCGGGGCAAGGGAAAGGAGGCGCAGGGCAAATGAGTGAAAACGTGCTGCACATCGACCATCTGACCATGCGCTTTGGCGGCGTGGTGGCCGTCAACGACCTGTCCATGGACATCAACAAGGGCGAGATCA
>SVGK01000305.1 GCA_015056395.1 Clostridiales bacterium | reverse complement strand
CTGGTGGGCTGGATGCGCGGCGGCCTGGCCATGGTGAACATCGTGGCCTCCTACTTCTTCGGCGGCATCTCCGGCTCCGCCTCCGCGGACACCGCGTCCCTGGGCTCCATCCTCATCCCGATGATGGTGGATCAGGGCTATGACGCCGACTTCTCCACCGCCGTCACCATCACCTCCTCCTGCGAGGGCCTGCTGGTGCCGCCCAGCCACAACATGGTCATCTACTGCACCACCGCCGGCGGCATCTCGGTGGGCGCGCTGTTCATGGCGGGCTACCTGCCCGGCGCGCTGCTGGCCCTGAGCCTGATGGTGGGCAGCTACATCATCTCCGTCAAGCGCAACTATCCCAAGGGCGAGCCCTTTACCATCAAGGGCTTCCTCAAGCAGCTGGGCACCTCCTTCTGGGCGCTGGCCGCGATACTGATCGTGGTCGTGGGCGTGGTCGGCGGCGTGTTCACCGCCACCGAGTCCGCCGCCATCGCGGTCGTGTATTCGCTGGTCGTCTCGGTGTTCATCTACAAGGGCCTCGACTGGAAGGGCGTGTGGAAGGCGCTGGAGAGCTGCATAGACACGCTGTCCATCGTGCTGATACTGATCGCCATGTCCGGCGCGTTCGGCTATTGCCTGACCAACCTGCACGTGCCCGCCAAGGCGGCCAGCCTGATCACCAGCGTTTCGACCAACCCGGTCGTGATCGCGCTGCTGCTCAACCTGATACTCCTGGTGCTGGGCATGATCATGGACATGGCGCCCATCATACTGATCGCCACGCCCATACTTCTGCCGGTGGCGACGTCGATCGGCATAAGCCCCATACAGTTCGGCATCATGGTCGTGCTGAACTGCGGCATCGGCCTGCTGACGCCTCCCGTCGGCGCGGTGCTGTTTATAGGATCGGCAGTGGCCAAGCGTCCCATGGAGAAGGTCGTCAAGGCGACCCTGCCCTTCTACATCTGCATGCTGATCACGCTGCTGCTGCTCACCTTCATTCCCCAGATCAGCCTGTGGCTGCCGAGCGTGTTCGGCTACGCTGTCTGATCACCTCGATTTAGGAAGGCGCGCCTGAATGGATTTTGAGCGCGCCTTCCTGTTGATTAAAGCAGAATGGAGATATCTGTCCATGAAGATGACATTTCGCTGGTACGGCAGCAAGTCGGACCCGATACCGCTCAAGTACGTAAAGCAGATCCCGGGCATGACGGGGCTCATGGGCCTTCTGGACAAGCCCGCGGGCGTGGACTGGCCCGAGGACGAGTTCAAGGCGCTGGCGGACGAGGTACACGCCGCGGGGCTGGAGCTCGAGGTCATCGAGAGCGTGAACGTGCACGAGGACATCAAGCTGGGACTCCCCTCCCGCGACCGGTACATCGAAAACTACATAAGCACCATACGCATGCTCGCGCGCAACGGCGTGAAGGTCATCATATACAACTTCATGCCGGTGTTCGACTGGCTCAGGACCGACCTGGCCCGCGTGATACCGGAGGACGGCTCCAACAGCCTGTACTTTGACGAAAAGGACTTGGGCGAGATGGGGCCTTTGGAGATCGTGAAGCGCACGGCGGCGGACAGCAAGGGCTTTTCGCTGCCCGGCTGGGAGCCGGAGCGCCTTGCGCTGCTCGAGAAGACGCTCAAGCAGTACGAGGGCATATCGCCGGACGACCTGCGCGTCAACTACAAGTACTTCCTGGATGCGGTGATACCGGTGTGCGAGGAGGTCGGCGTGCGCATGGCGTGCCACCCGGACGACCCCGCCTGGCCGATATTCGGTCTGCCGCGCATCGCGCACAGCGTCGCCGATTATGACAAGATCATCGCCCTGCACGACAGCCCCGCCAACGCGGTCTGCCTGTGCACCGGAAGCCTCGGAAGCAACCCCGACAACGACGTGCCCGCGGCCATACGCCACTTCGGCGGGATGGACCGCATAGGCGCCATGCACGTGCGCAACGTGAAGTTCCTGGGCCACCACCACTTCCGCGAGGCGGCGCACCTGAGCTCGACGGGCGACCTGGACATGTACGCCATCATGAAGGCGATACACGACACCTGCCCGGATACCTACGTGCGCCCCGACCACGGCCGCATGATCTGGGACGAGGTCGGCCGCCCCGGCTACGGGCTCTACGACCGCGCGCTGGGCGCCGCGTACCTGAACGGCCTGTGGGAGGCCATCGAAAAGAACGAAGCGTAAAGGAGCATGCACCATGCAACTTGATCTGAAAGGACTTGAGGACCGCGCCGCGTGGGAAGCCGCAGGCGTACAGCTGCCGAAGCACGACTGGAAGGCCATGTGCGCCGAGACGGAGCAGAACCCCTTGTGGGTGCACTTCGGCGCGGGCAACATATTCCGCATATTCGTCGCCGGCCTCATGCAGAAGCTTCTGGATCAGGGCGCGGCGAAGGCGGGCATCATCGCGGTCGAGACGTTCGACAGCGAGGTGATCGACCGCATATACGCGCCGCACGATTCCATGACGCTTGCGGTGAGCCTGCTGCCGGACGGCGGCATAGGCAAGAGCGTGGTCGCGTCCATCGCAAAGGGCGTGGTCGCCGCGACGGACGAAGGCTTTGCCGAACTCAAGGAAGTGTTCCGCAAGCCGAGTCTGCAGATGATATCGTTCACGATCACCGAAAAGGGCTATGCGCTTCGCGACATGAACGGCGCGCTGACGAAGCCTGCGGCCGCGGACATCGAAAACGGCCCCGCCCGCCCCGTGCACGCCATGGGCACCGTGGCGGCGCTGCTGCTTGAGCGCTATCGTGCCGGCGCGACGCCCATCGCGGTCGTGTCCATGGACAACTGCTCGCACAATGGCGAGAAGCTGCGCGCCGGCGTGACCGAGGTCGCGCACGCGTGGCTCGACAGGGGCTTTGTCGACGCCGATTTCGTCGCGTGGCTCGAGGACGAGGACAAGGTCTCCTTCCCCTGGAGCATGATCGACAAGATCACGCCGCGCCCCGCGGAGTCGGTCGAAAAGCAGCTGACGGCGCTCGGCATAGAGGACATGGCGCCCATCGTGACCTCGCGCAACACCTACATCGCGCCCTTCGTCAACGCGGAGGCGCCGCAGTATCTGGTCATCGAGGATCGCTTCCCCAACGGCCGCCCGCCGCTTGAGAAGGCCGGAGTGTACATGACGGACAGGGATACCGTGAACATGACCGAGCGCATGAAGGTGACCACCTGCCTGAAC
>SVGK01000304.1 GCA_015056395.1 Clostridiales bacterium | reverse complement strand
ATATGCGCGGCAGGTTGGTTATGATGATGCCGGCGAAGCTCTCCAGCCACCCCAGCTTCAATGCGATCAGGAAGCGCGGTATGATAATCATCTGCGTGGGCACCATCAGCACCGTCATGCACATCAGGAATATGAAGTTCTTGCCCGGGAAATCCGAGCGCGCGAAGGCATAGGCGGCCATGGAGCAGGTGACCAGCTGGAACGCGACCGTGGTCACGGTGACGATGATCGTGTTGGTATAGTAGCGTCCGAAGTTGTATTTCTGCAGGACGTCGGTGTAGTTCTTCCACTGCGGCACCTTAGGCAGCCACACGATGGGGACCTTCATGCTCTCTGCCTGCTGCTTGAGGCTTGTCAGTATCATCCACGCGAAGGGCATGATCATGAACGCGGCCCAGAATATGAGCAGCAGATAGAGCACGACGCGACCCGCGGTCAGCCTGCGTGTCTTCATTTCGGATCGCCTCCCCTCATTCGTAGTGGACCCATTTGTCCTGAAGCCTGAACTGTATCATCGTGAGCACAAGTATGATGATGAGAAGTATCACGGCCTCCGCAGAGGCGATGCCCAGCTTGTGATAGAGGAAGCCCTTTTCATAGATGCCGTAGACCATCGTGCGGTAGTAGCGCATGAACTTGTCCGCGGTCGCGCCGGAGCCGGCCAGCGTGTAGATCACGTCGAAGGCCTTGAAGCCGCCCATCAGCGATGTGATCGACACGAAGAACAGCACCGGCGACAAAAGCGGCACCGTCACGTTCGTGAACTGCTTTGCCGCGTTCGCGCCGTCGATCTGCGCCGCCTCGTAGTACACGCGCGGTATGTTCTTGAGGCCCGCCAGCAGTATGATCATGTTGTAGCCGGCGGAGGACCACACGCCCACGATGATCACGCCCAGCATCATGAAGTTGGGGTCGGTCAGCCACTTGGGCCCCGTGATGCCCACGACCTTGAGCGCCTGGTTGACCAGGCCGTATTGGCTGTTGAGCAGCGAGCGCCACACCATGCCGACCGCGGCTGCCATCGTGACCGACGGCAGGAAGTAGATCACGCGGAACAGCGAGCGCATGCGTATGTCCTGGTTCAGCGCGTTCGCCAGCAGCACGGAGACGATCATCGAAAGCGCCACCGAGGCGAACGCATAGTAGAACGTGTTCAAAAGCTCCTGCCACATGTCGGAGCCGGGCCGAAGCATGGTGATGTAGTTCTTGAAGCCCACGATCTTGTAGGTGACGTAGTCCGGGCCTTCGGTAAAGGAGAGGAATATCGACCAGATGGTCGGTATCACGAAGAATACGACGATGCCCAGCACGACCGGCGCGATCATCAGATAAGCCTGCCGGTATTCGGCCTTCTTGCGGGCGGACAGTGGCGCACGCCGCACAGGCGCTCCCTCCTTTCAAGCAGACACGAATGTTAATTTTAATTATAACCCAAGACCGTCAAGACTTCAACCCAAAATTTTACATTTAACTGTATGTTAACTTCGTAACACGCGATTTACCGGGGCTGTGCAGTGAAGATATTGCGCTTGCATTTGTGCGGGGTTTCGATTATACTTATCAAAAACAGATCTACGATTCCACAGGGAGGGCATGTCATCATGAAACTGGACCACTTTGGCGACACCGTGCGGCTGGCCGTGCTCGGCCTCGGCAGCCGCGGCATGGGGCAGCTTGCCACGCTGCTCGAGATGCGCGACGTGGACGTGACGGCGGTGTGCGACGTCTACGAGGACCGAGCCGAAGCCGGCGCGGCGCTGGTCGAAAGGGAGCGCGGGCACAGGCCGTTCAGCTCGACCTGCGCGGACGAATGCATAGACTTGGGCGACGTGGACGCCGTGATCATCATGACCTCCTGGGAGACGCACGTGCCGCTGGCGATCAAGGCCATGCGCGCGGGCAAGCGCCCCGCCATGGAGGTGGGCGGCGCGACGAGCCTGGACGAGTGCTGGCGGCTGGTGCGCACGTCCGAGGAGACGGGCATACCCGTCATGATGCTCGAGAACTGCTGCTACGGCGATACGGAGCTCACGCTGCTGCACATGGCGCATATGGGCGTGTTCGGCGAGATCGTGCACTGCGCGGGCGCTTATTCGCACGACCTGCGCGATGAGATCGGCCTGGGCGACATCAACCGCCACTACCGCCAGCGCCACTTCCTGCACCGCAACGCGGAGCTCTACCCCACGCACGAGCTGGGCCCCATCGCGAACCTTCTGAACATCAACCGCGGCAACCGCATGGTCGCGCTGACGGCCATGGCGTCAAAGGCCGCGGGCCTGCACGCGTGGCTTCAGGAGCACAGGCCCGACTCGCCGCTCAGGGACGCGCAGGTGAACGAGGGCGACGTCGTGACCACGCTGATCAAGTGCGCCAATGGCGAGACGATACAGCTCACGCACGACTGCACGCTCCCGCGCTTCTACAGCCGCGGCGGCGTGATACGCGGCACGAAGGGCATGTGGATGGAGGACGGGCGTCAGATCTACATCGAGGGCGTCACGCCCGTGGTCGAGGGCGACTGGGCGCACAGGCCCGAGAGCGACAGGAAGTACATGGAGGAATACATGCACCCGCTGTGGCGCGCGTACCGTGACTTCGGCATACGCGGCAACCACGACGGCATGGACTATCTGGTGCTGCGCGCGTTCATCGAGAGCGTGCAGAACGGCGCGGAGCCGCCCATCGACGTGTACGACGCGGCCGCGTGGATGGCTGTCACCTGCCTGAGCGAGGCCTCCATCGCCGCCGGCAGCATGCCCGTGGCGGTGCCGGACTTCACCTCCGGGCGCTGGTGCGACCGCGTGTCGAATCCCGCGCGCGGCGAGTTCGAGATCTGACGCGATGGCGAACTACATCATGGACCTGCGCCGTCTGGTCGGACAAAGGACGCTCATGATGATGGGCGCCAGCGTGATCGTCGAGGACGGCGACGGGCGCGTGCTGCTGCAGCGGCGCAGCGACAACGGCCTGTGGGGCTACCACGGCGGCGCGGTCGAGATAGACGAGCGCGTCGAGGACGCGGCGCGCCGCGAGCTGTTCGAGGAGACGGGGCTCACCGCCGGGACCATGGCCTTGTTCGGCGTGTTCTCCGGGCCGGAGATGCACTATACCTACCCGAACGGCGACGACGTGAGCATCGTGGACGCGCTGTTCCTCTGCCGCGACTGGTCCGGCACGCCCCGCGCGCAGGAGAGCGA
>SVGK01000303.1 GCA_015056395.1 Clostridiales bacterium | reverse complement strand
TACAAGGCATGTCGGATGATGCGCTCATGGAAGTGGTCCGCTATATACGCCTTTTGAAAGGTACGAAAAGTGAGGGCAGCACTGCCGTCATTGGATCTGGTAAGCCGATCATCCGCAAAGCAGGAAAGTATCGCGGACAGATCGTGGTCGCCGACGATTTCGACGAACCGTTGGAAATGTTCAAGGAGTATATGTGATGTACCTTATCGATACACATGCCTATCTGTGGTTCCTGATCGACGATCCAAGATTGCCAGTCAGGGTCAAAGACATCATGCAAAGGGAGAATGACCTGTTCATCAGCATAGCGTCATTCTGGGAAATGGCGATCAAGATGAATATCGGAAAGCTCACACTGCCAGCCTCTATCCCGAAGCTTATCGCAGACTGCAAAGAACTACAAATCGACGTTCTCCAAATATCACCGCAGCATTTGGACTGCATTTCAAGAATGCCCGATTTTCATGGGGATCCCTTCGATCGCCTTATCTTGAGCCAGGCCATGGTCGAGCATATGACGTTATTGTCCGCGGACGAGAAGTTCGGTCGATACGAAGTGAGGACATTGTGGCGTTGAGAACGACTCTGCCACTGTCCTTATGATGCGTACGGCGCGCGAGGCTTGAAGCCCCGCGCGCCGTATCCTTGTCAGTTCGTCTTCGCCGCCGTCTCGCAGTAGATGCAGCGATAGACCTCGTTCTTTCTGTCCGTCAGCTTGAAGACGTGGTCGATTGCGCGCTCGGTCGAGGTGATGCATCTGGGGTTCTTGCACCGTATCACGTTCGTCAGCATCTCCGGCATGTCGATGCGCCTCTTTTCGACCAGCTCCCCGTTGCGTATGATGTTCACCGTGACGCCGGGGTCGACATAGCCCAGCACGTCGAAGCTTATGGGTATGTCGGAGTCGATCTTGATGATGTCCTTCTTTTCCGAGCGGTGGCTCGTGGCGTTCTTTATGATCGCCACGGACGCGTCCAGCTCGTCCAGCTTCAAGAGCTCGTACAGGCGCATGGCGCGCCCGGCCGTGATGTGGTCGATGACGATGCCGTTCTGTATGGAATCGATGTTCATTCGCTCACGCTCCCTTCAGAAGCATCATGATCAGCGCCATGCGCATATACTTGCCGTAGAGCACCTGCTTGAAGTAGCACGCGCGCGGATCCGGGTCGACCTCGGTCGAGATCTCGTTCACGCGCGGCAGCGGGTGCATGATGATCAGATCCTTACGCGCGTTCCTGAGCTTCGGCAGGTCCAGTATGTAGCTGTCCTTCAGGCGCAGGTAGTCCTCCTCGTTGAAGAAGCGCTCGCGCTGCACGCGCGTCATGTACAGCACGTCCAGCTGCGGCATGGCCTCCTCCAGGCTGGTCGTCTGCTCGTAGGGTATGCCCTTGCTCCTGAGCACGTCCTTTTTGATGTAGCTGGGCAGCTTGAGCTCCGCGGGGGAGATCAGCACGAAGCGCATGCCCTCGTAGCGCGACAGCGCGTTGATCAGCGAATGCACCGTGCGGCCGAACTTCAGGTCGCCGCAAAGGCCTATCGTCTGTCCGCCGAACGCGCCCTTCTCGCGGTGTATCGTCAGAAGGTCCGCAAGCGTCTGTGTCGGGTGGCAGTGGCCGCCGTCGCCTGCGTTGATCACCGGTATCGAGGCCGCCCTGGCCGCGACGAGCGCCGCGCCCTCCTTGGGGTGGCGCATGGCGATGATGTCCGCATAGCAGGACACGGTGCGCGCGGTATCGGCGACGCTCTCGCCCTTTGAAGCGGAGGACGAGGCCGCGTCCGTGACGCTCAGCACATTGCCGCCCAGCTCATACATGGCGGCCTCGAAGCTCAGGCGCGTGCGCGTGGAGGGCTCGAAGAACAGCGTCGCGAGCTTTTTGTGCCTGCAGGCCTCGCGGTAGTCGTCCGGGTGCGCGATGATGTCTGACGCGGTGTCGATCAGCGCCTGTATCTCCTGCGTGGAGAGGTCCGGCACGTCTATGATGCTTCTCATGTATCGGCCTCCTGTCACCGTATCCAGCTCTCGTCGGACGGGTCAGCGCGGAAGCGCTTGAGGCGCTCGACATCGTCGGCCTTTATGTAGCCCTCGCGCGCCGCCGTCTCCACGACCACGTCGAAGTTGGTCAGCGAGTGGTTGACGACGTTGGCTTCCGCCATGCGGTCCAGCCCCTTCTGCATGCCGTAGGTGAATATGCTGACGATGCCCAGCACCTCCGCGCCGGCCTCGCGCAGCACGTTGACGACCTCGAGAACGCTGCCCGCGGTGGAGATCAGGTCCTCGACGACCACGACCTTCTGGCCGGGCTCGAGCCTGCCCTCGATCTGATTCTGCCGCCCGTGGTCCTTGCTGCCGGAGCGCACGTAGCCCATGGGCAGGCCCATGATGTGGGCGGTGATGGCGGCGTGAGCGATGCCCGCTGTGGACGTGCCCATCAGCACCTGGACGTCCGGGTAGTGCTCGCGGATCAGCGCGGCAAGGCCGTTTTCGACGTCCGTGCGCACATCGGGCGCCGTCAGCGTGAGCCTGTTGTCGCAGTAGATCGGCGACTTGATGCCGGAGGCCCAGGTGAAGGGCTGCTCCGGACGCAGGAACACGGCTTTGATGGAGAGAAGGTCGCGTGCGATAAGCTCTTGCATGTCGAACACCTCCGAATTATCGTTCATTGCAGAATTCTCTGACGCAACGCTCATACGCCGCGACGGGATCGTCGGCCGCGGTGATAGGGCGTCCCACGACGATGTAGTCCGCGCCGATCTCGTTGGCCTGCGCGGGCGTCATGACGCGGCGCTGGTCGCCCACGTCGCCGTCGGCGAAGCGCACGCCGGGCGTGACGGTCAAGAACTCCGCGCCGCAGGCCTCATGCACCTTTTGGGCCTCCAGCGGAGAGCAGACCACGCCGTCCAGGCCGGCCCTGCGCGCGTTCATCGCGTAGTGCATGACCACCTGATCCAGCGGCTTCTCGATCAGCAGGTCCTGTTCCATGTGCGCCTGGTCCGTGCTGGTCAGCTGCGTCACGGCGATCAGCTTTGGACGCGTGCCGTCCGGGCGGGTCAGCCCCTCCAGCGCCGCCTCCATCATGGGTATCGTGCCGGAGGCGTGCAGGTTCACGATGTCCACATCCAGCTTAGACAGCACCGCCATGGCCTTCCTGACCGTGTTGGGTATGTCGTGCAGCTTGAGATCCAGGAAGATCTTGTGGCCGCGCGCCTTGAGCGCGCGCACGATCTGCGGGCCGCAG
>SVGK01000302.1 GCA_015056395.1 Clostridiales bacterium | reverse complement strand
ACGGCGCCATCGGCGCGACCCACATCACCAACCCCGGCAACTATCTGAACGAGGAGATACTCACCCCCGAAGTCATCGCGGCCTGCAAGGACGTCGTCGACAAGATCGTCTCCGGCGAGCTGGTGCTCGAGATGCCGGCTTCCGAGGCGGACTACACGTTCTGATAACCGCTCTGGTTCGTATACCGCCAGCCCTTTGGAACCAAAGTCCAAAGGGCTGTTCTTCTGAAACGTTTAAGGAGCAAATCTGTCATGATCTTTGAAATGAAGGACATTACCAAGGTGTATGACGACGGGACCGTCGCGAACGATTCCGTGAGCCTTCACCTGGACCGCGGCGAGATACTCTCCATCGTCGGCGAGAACGGCGCCGGCAAGTCGACCATCATGAAGATACTCTATGGCCTCGAAAAGCCCACGAGCGGCGAGATATTCGTGGGCGGCGAAAGGGTGCACTTCCATACGCCTTCCGACGCGATGGCGAAGGGCATCGGCATGGTGCAGCAGCACTTCATGCTGTTTGAAGAGATGACGGTCGCCGAAAACATCGTGTTCAAAAACGAGATCTCAAAGGGCATATTCATGGATATGGACCGGACGATCAGCAAGGTCCGCGCGCTTTCGGAGCAGTACGGGCTCAGGATCGATCCGACGGCCCGCATATCCGATTGCCCCGTGGGACTCAGGCAGCGCGTGGAGATACTCAAGATACTCTACCAGAGCGCGGACATCATCATATTCGACGAGCCTTCCGCAGTGCTCACGCCGCTGGAGGTCGAGGGATTATTGGACACGATACGTTCATTGGCCGCTTCCGGGAAGAGCATCGTGCTGATCACGCATAAGCTGCAAGAGGTCATGGCGGTATCCGACCGCATATACGTCATGCGCGCCGGACACGTCGTGGCGGAGCGAAAAAAGGCGGAGACCAGCGTCGAAGAGCTGGCCTTCCTGATGGTCGGACACCCGATGGCCGACCGGGAGATAACGCCGGTAAAGCCGGGCAAGACGCTGCTTGAGACAAAGGACCTGTGCCTTGTCCACGAAGGGCGCTCGGTGCTCAAAGGCATATCGCTGCACGTGGATGAGGGCGAGATCGTCGGCATCGCCGGCGTGTCCGGCAACGGACAGTCCGAGCTGATACAGTGCATCACCGGGCTCATGCGCTCCACCTCCGGCACCGTGGAGGTGTGCGGCAGGGACGTCACGAACCGCTCCGTGCGCGAGATACGCGACGCCGGCCTTGCGCACATCTCCGAGGACCGCTTCGTCTGGGGCAGCGCCGTAGAAGCGACGCTTGAGGAGAACACGCTGATGTCCAGGCAGGACAGGCCGCCGTTTGCAAAGCGCGGGCTGATCGACCACAGGGCGATTCGCGACCATGCGCGCAGGCTGATACGCGATTTCGGCGTCAAGGCCTCCTCCCCTGTCCAGAAGATGAAGGAGCTGTCGGGCGGCAATGCGCAGAAGCTGGTGGTCGCGCGTGAGATGAGCATGGATACGCCCGTGCTCGTCTGCTGCGAGCCCACGCGCGGCATCGACATCGGCGCGATGGAGGCGATCCACGACAAGCTCGTCGCCAAGCGCGACCAGGGCGCGGCGGTGCTGCTGGTCTCCTCCGAACTCACGGAGATCATGAGCCTTTCGGACCGCATCTACGTGCTGTACGAAGGCCGCGTCAACGGCGAGTTCAAGCGCGACAGCATGGACGACAGGCATCTGGGTCTTCTTATGGTGGGAGGTGCCACAGCCTCATGAGTGAAAAGAGAAACTGGCGCAGGACATTGGGCGCTGCGGCGGATGCGATATCCCAGCCCTTGATCGCTGTATCCATAAGCCTGCTCCTTGCCGCGATCGTGATCGCCATATGCGGCGAGAACGTGCTGACGGCCTATGGCGCCATGCTGCGCGGCGCGTTCGGCAACAGCTTTTACATCAACGATACGCTGAAGCGCGCGACGCCCATCATCATGGGCGGCCTTGCCGTCTGCATCGCCTGGCGCTCCGGCTACGAGGCCATGGGCGGCGAGGGCCAGATGATATTGGGCGCATTCGTCTCCGCGCTGATCGCCTATTACATGCCGGGCCCGGGCATCGTGCGCATACTGGCCGCCGTACTGGCCGCCTGCGCGGTCGGCGCACTCTATTCGGTGTTCAGCGGCTGGCTTTACGAGCGGTTCCAGGTCACGTTCATCATATCCACGCTGATGCTCAACTACATCGCCAACTACTTTGCGTCCTTCATGACGAACTACGTCGTCAAGGATCCGGAGGGACTCGACATCAACGCCGTGCAGACGGGCAAGATCGCCGCGGAGGCGCGCATACCCGCGATATTCTCCGGGAGCGTGCACTGGGGCTTCGTGTTCGCGCTTATCGCCGTGGGCGTCATGTTCTTCCTCTTCAGGAAGACGAGCTTCGGGTACAAGTCGCGCATGGGCGGCCTCAACGCCAGGTTCGCGCTCTATGGCGGCATAGATCCCCGGAAGATGCTCTATCTGGTCATGATCATATCCGGCGTATGCGCGGGGCTTGGCGGCGCTTATGAGGCGCTGGGCTCCAAATACCGCTATATCGACCAGATGATATTCACGACCGGCTATGCCTGGTCCGGCATGGTCGCCGCGCTGCTTGCGAATTTCAATCCGATCGGCACGGCCGTGGCCTCCATACTGCTTGCGGGACTCTCGACCGGCGGCAGCGCGATGCAGCGCAGCACGATCATACCCCTTGAGGTGTGCAACATGATCGAGGGCATCATCACGCTGCTCATGTCCGTCCGGCTGATACGCATGAGCCAGATGCTGCTCAGGAGCCGCAGCAAAGGAAAGGACGGTGATCGCGCATGATCCTGACGCCTGAGTATCTTGCGATGGTGCTGAATTCGACCCTGCGCGAGGTCACGCCGCTTCTGCTCGTCACGCTGTGCGCGTGCATGTGCTCGAAGGTGCGCGTGTTCAACATCGCGCTGGAGGGCACGCTGCTGACGAGCGCGTTCTTCGCGTTCCTCACGCAGTACTTTACCCGCAACATTTGGCTTTCCGTGCTGGTCGGCGTGGCGACGGCCATGTGCATCACGTTCATCATGTCCTTCTTCATCGTCCATCTGAACGGACAGCCCATGATCGTGGGCATGGCGATCAACACGTTCGCGCAGGGGTTCACGACGTTCATGCTGTCGATGGTGTTCAACACGAAGGGCACCGTGAACGCCATGACGCCCGACGGCCTGCTGACGGGGCTTTCG
>SVGK01000301.1 GCA_015056395.1 Clostridiales bacterium | reverse complement strand
GAGGAACAGCGCATCGACTGCGGCCTGAGCGCATCGCAGGTAGCTTCCGGGATCGAGAAGGCCCTGGAGGCCGCGGGAAAGGCAGATCTATGAAAAAGCGCCGTGCCGATGAACTGCTGTACGAGCAGCTTGCGCTGCCGTCTTTGGAGCTTGCGCGCGCGCTCATCATGGAAGGGCGCGTGATGCGCGGCGACACGAAGGTGTTGGGTCCCGGCGAGATGCTCGCCGCGGATGCCGCGCTGCGCGTGAAGGGCGAGATCGACCACTATGTGAGCCGCGGCGCGCACAAGCTGAGGCGCGCGCTCGAACGCTTTTCGATAGACCTTGCGCACAGGACATGTATCGATGTCGGCGCCTCTACGGGGGGGTTCACCGATGTGATGCTGCGGGCCGGCGCGGACAGGGTCTATGCAGTGGACGTGGGCTACAACCTGCTCGACTACACGCTCAGGCGGGACGAGCGCGTCGTGGTGATGGAGCGCGTGAACGCGCGCTTCCTCGATCCTGAGGATTTTGCCGAGAAGCCGGCCTTTGGCGCGACGGATGTCTCGTTCATATCGCTCAAGGCGGTGCTGCCCGCGGTGTTTCGCGTCATGCAGCTGGACGGGCGCTTCGTCGCGCTGGTCAAGCCGCAGTTCGAGGCGCCGGCCGAGGACGTGGGGGAGAAGGGCGTCGTGCGCGACGCGCGGGTGCATAAGCGGGTGCTCGAGGACATCACCGGATACGTGCCGGAGACGGGATGGCGCTTGATAGGCCTCGACTATTCGCCGATTCGGGGACCGGAGGGCAACATAGAATTCCTGATGGACATGGCAGGCCCCGAAAATCACCGCACTGGCATGCCCGTGTCGATCGACGAGGTGCTCGCGCAAGCTTATGACAATTTCTTTAAATCGAATAAAAACGCTTGTAAGTGAACGACAAGTGTATTAAATTATAAATGATGGTATGGACCAGAGGTGGGGGATCGAGATGGCTTTCCGCAGGATCGGCCTGCATTGGAACAGCAACAAGGTCTCCGGCTTGCCTGTCGCCGCGCGCGTGATCGAAATCCTCAGGGAACACCCGGTCGAGATCAGCCTGAACCGGAGCCTTGCGGATGCGCTGGCGCTCGACACGTATCCGGATGACCTGTCGAGATGTGATTGTATATTTGTATTCGGCGGCGACGGTACGATACTGGGCGTGCTGCGCACGGCGATACCCAACGACATACCGGTGCTCGGCATCAACTTAGGCCGGCTCGGATTCCTGACGGAGACCGAGGTCGACGAGATGGAATCGGACATAGACCGCCTGATGCGCGGCGACTACGCCATAGAGGAGCGCACGATGCTCGCGATCGAGGGCTATCCCCAGGACGAGGTGTTCGCCCTGAACGAGATCGTGATCGGGCGCGAGGATCCGGGCATGCATGTGGTCACGCTCGAATACGAGGCGAACGGCGTGATCATAAACCGCATCGCCGGCGACGGGCTGATCATCGCAAGCGCCACGGGCTCCACGGCCTATTCGCTGTCTGCGGGCGGGCCGGTCATCGCGCCGAACCTCGACTGCATCGTGCTGACGCCGATCTGTCCGCACATGCTGAATGCACGGCCCGTCGTGCTGCCCGCCGCGGACAGCATCACTGTGCGCATCGCCGGCACGATGGAACGCGCGCGCGTGGCGATGGACGGGCTTGGCGCGCTGCCGCTGGACAGGTCGAATCCCTCTGTCACCATCATCAAATCGACCAGAACGGCCAAATTCATACGCCTGCATGACAGGAATTATTACGACCTTCTGAGGCTCAAGCTCTCGGAATGGACGCGCTGAAGACATTCACTTCTCATCGTTGGAGGTTTTACATATGAAGAGTGCCCGCCACAGCCTTATATTGGAGATCATTGACGATATGGACATCGAGACGCAGGAGGAACTGGCCGCGGAATTGCAGCGCAGGGGCGTAAAGGTCACACAGGCGACGGTCTCGCGCGACATAAAGGAGCTGCGTCTGCTCAAGGTGCTATCGGACAAGGGCGGCTATAAGTATGCCACGGTCGAGCATGCGGAGAAGGGCATGAACGATCGCTTTATTCGCATACTGTCTGAGTCCGTCATCAGCATGGAGGCCGTCAACAACCTGATCGTGGTCAAGACGCTGACCGCCTCCGCGAACGCTGCATGCGAGGCCATAGACTCGATGAAGTGGAACGAGGTGCTGGGCACGATCGCCGGCGACAACACGCTTTTGATCATCACGCGCTCCGAGGACGCCGTGGAGACCATGATGACGCGCTTCAATTCGCTGATAAAGAGGTAGTGGGATGCTGGCCGAACTGAACATCAGGAACATCGCATTGATCGAATCCCTGCGCATAGAATTCGCGCCGGGATTCAATGTCTTGACAGGCGAGACCGGTTCGGGCAAGTCGATCATCGTGGATTGCATGAACCTCGTGCTGGGCAGCCGCGCGGACCGCAGTTTCCTGCGCACGGGCGCCGACAAGGGATATGTGCAGGCGTTGTTCGATGTCCACGGGATCGAGGGCGTCGCGCGATTCCTCGATGAAAACGGCATATCCCTCGAGGATGGCAATGTGCTGATCTCGCGCGAGCTCAGCCGTTCCGGCAAGAACGTCTGCCGCGTGAACGGCATGCTGGTCCCGCTGAACACGCTGGTGCAGCTGGCGGGCCTCCTTCTGGACATACACGGACAGCACGAGCACCAGTCGCTCATGAAGCCGGGCATGCACTTGAGCTTCCTGGACGCCTACGGCGACGACGAACATCAAAAGCTTGGACAGAGCGTCTCTTCGCTTGCGCACGTGCGCGCGGAGAAGGCGCGCGCGCTCAAGGCGTTCACCAATGCGCTGCGCGAAAAGGAACGTTTGCAGGACATGCTCACGCATCAGGTGAACGAGATCAACCAAGCGCATCTGAAGCCGGGCGAGGAAGAAAAGCTGCAGAGCAAGCTTGAGATACTCTCCAATGCCGAGAGGATACGAAGCGCGGTGGAGACGGCCTACCGCCTGACCTATCAGGGAAGCGGGAAGGCCATCAGCGCACAGGAGGCGCTGCAGAACGCCGCGGCGGAGATGGAGCGCATATCGGACTTCTCAAAGAATTACGCGGACCTTGCAAGTCGCCTGAACGAGCTGTTCTACGGCGTGCAGGACGTAGGCTATGAGCTGCAGGACGCGCTCGACAAGCTGCCAAGCGATCCGCAGATGGAAGAGAAGGTATCCGCGCGCCTGAAGCTCATCGACAAGCTGGAGCGAAA
>SVGK01000300.1 GCA_015056395.1 Clostridiales bacterium | reverse complement strand
CGCGGCCTTGTCCACGGTGGTGGTCAGGCTTAGCTTGCGCTTGCCCGCGCGCGCTTCATCGAAGAAGCGGGCGATCTCGTCGTCCTGTATGGGGCTTATGAAGCTGTTGAGCTTTTCCGCCTTGGCGGGCGTGGTGGTGATGGCCGTGACCTCGTGGTGCTGCGCAAGCAGCACGGCCAGGGACAATCCGACGTATCCCACGCCGGCGACTGTGATCTTCATGGGGGATCCCTCCTTGGTATGCGTTTTTGGAAATGCGGGCGCCCATGGGGCGTGGCCGCGTGTCGTGTTTTGTTTGTGTCGACCGTATACAACGGAAGCGGCGACGACCCGATGAGCCACCGCAGTCGATATCGCCTTATCGTGCGCTTTGCCACAACAGCGACGACCGGGCGGACGCCATGAATGGCGTCCCTACGGGGAGATGTGTGCACGGGGGCGTGGGGGCCTGCCCCCCACACCATTGATTCCGAATTCCGCATTCCGAATCCCGAATCGATCGCCCGCCCCCACACACATAATTCCGAATTCCGAATTCCGAATTCCGAATTGGTTTCTCAGTCTCTTCTGAACAGGTCCCTCGTATACACCTTCTCCTCCACATCGGCCAGCACGCTGTCGTACCTGTTGGCGATGATGGCGTCCGAGGCCCTCTTGAACTGCTCTATGTCGTTGACGACGAGGCTTCCGAAGAACGTGGAGCCGTCCGGCAGCGTCGGCTCGTATATGATCACCGTGGCGCCCTTGGCCTTTATGCGCTTCATGACGCCCTGTATGCTGCTCTGGCGGAAGTTGTCCGAGTTCGCCTTCATCGTGAGCCTGTACACGCCCACGATCAGCGGGCGCTCCTTCTCCGGGTTCCACATGGACGACGCCGTGTAGTAGCCCGCCTTTTCAAGTACGCGCTCCGCAATGAAGTCCTTGCGCGTGCGGTTGCTCTCGACGATGGCCTGAATCAGGTTCTCCGGCACGTCCTGGTAGTTGGCCAGCAGCTGCTTGGTGTCCTTGGGCAGGCAGTAGCCGCCGTAGCCGAAGGACGGGTTGTTGTAGAAGTCGCCTATGCGCGGGTCGAGGCTGACGCCGCGAATGATGTTCCTGGTGTTCAGGCCCTTGACCTCGGCATAGGTGTCGAGCTCGTTGAAGTAGCTCACGCGCAGCGCAAGGTAGGTGTTGGCGAACAGCTTGACCGCCTCCGCCTCGGTGAAGTCCATCGTGAGCACCTCGACGTCCTTCTTCTCCGCGCCCTCGACCAGCAGCTCTGCGAACGTGTCCGCCGCCGCCCTCGTGCCCTCGTCGCAGCCCACGATGATGCGCGACGGATAGAGGTTATCATACAGCGCCTTCGACTCGCGCAGGAACTCCGGGCTGAACAGTATCCTGTCGCTGCCCTTCCTCTGGCGGATCGAGCGCGTATAGCCCACGGGTATGGTCGACTTGATGACCATGTACGCGTTCGGGTTCACCCGCATGACCAGGTCGATCACGCTCTCAACGGCGGATGTGTCGAAGAAGTTCTTCTGCGGATCGTAATTGGTCGGCGCGGCGATCACGACGTAGTCCGCCTGCGCATAGGCCGCCTCCGCGTCCGTGGTCGCCGTAAGGCGCAGTGCGCGCACCTCGTGCTCCGCAAGGAACCTCTCTATGTACTCGTCCTGTATGGGGCTTGTCCAGTTTTTGAGCTTTTCGACCTTCTCAGGCACCACGTCCACCGCCGTGACGTCGTTGTGCTGCGCGAGCAGCACCGCAAGCGACAGCCCGACGTAGCCCGTTCCCGCGACTGCGATGTTCATAGCATCCTCTCCTCAAGCTGTGTTATGCCGCGATAGTCCCTCTGCACCTGTTCGTAGCTCTCCAGGTTGCCTATGTCGTACCGCTTGCCCGGCATCTCGAACGCGTGCACGGCCGTCTGTCCGCACAGCCACGCGATGAAGCTGCCCGGCGCGTCCGTGCCGCAGCCCGCGTCTATGCCCTTCTTCACGAAGGGCACATCGCTGCGCCTGTAGATGTAAAACGGCGGCGTGCACCAGTGCGACTTCGGCGCGGCGGGCTTTTCCTCCATGTCGACGATCCTGTCCGAATCATCCACCACGGCGACGCCCGTCTTGTGAAGCTTTTCCTCGCGCGCCTCGTAGTAGCGCATGACGCAGGTCGTGCCCTTCTGCTCGAAGTAGCGTATGAACCGGGTCAGGCTGAAGTCCAGCAGGTTGTCGCCCGCGATGACCATCAGGTCGTCGTCGATCGACAGCGCGTCTATGGCGAACTGTATGTCCTTCACGGCGCCCAGGCGCGTCTCGTTGCTGGACGTACCGTCGTCCAGCACCGTGATCGGCTGCGCGTGTCCACAGGCCCACTCGGCGAAGCGGCCCGCGAATCTGCTGTTGCTGACGACGATGTATCCGTCCACGGCGCCGGACCGGTCGATGTCCTCGATCAGCCAGTCCAGTATCGCCTTGTCCCGCACCTTGAGCAGCGGCTTGGGAAAGTTCTCCGTCAGCGGGTAGAGCCGCGTGGCATAGCCAGCGGCCAGTATCAGACACTTCATAGGCTCTTCACCCCGTCGGCGCTTGTGCATATGTGGAAGCTGTATTTGCCCTTCATCTCCGGGAACGCGGTCAGGTACTTTCGCTCGACCGACTCGGCGATGCCGCCTGCCCTGTCGGGATCGATCAGTGCCATGCAGCAGCCCTTGAAGCCCGCGCCGGAGAAGCGTCCGCCGTATATGCCGGGCGTCTCGCGCATGATCTCATAGAGCCTTATCTGCTCCGGCGCGCCGGACTCCCAGTTGTGTATGCTCGACCAGCCCGATTCGAACGACAGGCGACCGTATTCCTCGATGTCGCCCCTGCGCCACGCCTCCGCGCCCGCCTCGACGCGCTGAAACTCGGTGTACCAGTGCTCGCAGCGCTTCGCCCACGGCGCGGGCAGCCTGTCGCGATAGGTCAGGTACACGTCATAGGCCACGTCGCGCGCGTTCGCCTGCGCGAACTTGCCGTAATCATAGCCCGAAAACGCCTGCAGCGCGTACACGCCCGCGCGCAGCTCGTCCACGCGCATGTTGTACTTCGATCCCGCGAGGCTGTGCTCGAGGCCCGAAAAGAATATCGCGATCTCGTAGGGCTTCATGGAAGGCGCGGTCGGTATCAGCTCGTAGCTGTCGTCCCGGCAGTCCAGATAGAGCAGATGGTCCTTCCTGCTCAGCACCTCGCAGGACTGGTCCAGCGTGCCCACGTTCACGCCCACGAAGTTCTTCTCGGCGTCGAAGGCGAT
>SVGK01000043.1 GCA_015056395.1 Clostridiales bacterium | reverse complement strand
CGACCCGTACCTGCGCCCGCTCTATGACGCGCTGCACGACATGCTGGGCGTGGACGCCTATCAGCGCCTGGTCGAGCGCGGCGCCATAGAGGTCGCGCCGCTGGCGTACATGCGCGGGCGCACATTGAACGACGCGTTCATCATACTGGACGAGGCGCAGAACACCACGTCCGAACAGATGAAGATGTTCCTGACGCGCATGGGCATGGGCTCCAGGATGGTCATCACGGGCGACGTGACGCAGATAGACCTGCCCCTCGGCAAGAAGTCCGGCCTGGTCGAGGCGCTGGAGGTGCTGAAGGGCGTAGAGGACATAGGCATCGTGAGGCTGACGCACCGCGACGTCGTGCGCCACGAGCTGGTGCAGGCGATCGTCAAGGCGTATGAGAAGCATGCGCAGAAGGCGGCGGAGAGGCGCGGTTTCGGCCCGAGGCCGTGAGGAGAAGCTTATGAACAGACCGATCAAACTGAAGGGCGCTAAGGTCGGGCCCGTGCTTCGCATCGCGATCACACTGGCCGTCACGTTCGCGGCGCTGATGGCGATACTGCTCTTCGGCGTGAAGCCGGAGCAGTACGACATCAAGGTGGGCACGCCCGCGCCCACACAGATCAAGGCGAGCAAGGACATACAGGACACGGTGACGACCGAAGCGAACCGCGAGCGCGCGGCCGCGGAGGTGGAGCCCAGCTACAAGAGCGCCGATCCCAGCGTCGTGCGCGAGGTGCTCACGGACCTGGGCGGCATCACGGACAAGCTGAGTAGGCTGCGCGAGGACTATGCGGACAAGGGCGTGAGCGCCGTTACCGCTGAGCAGCTCGACGACATCGAAAAGTCGCTGGGCTTCCCGGTCACGGCCGAGGAGATCATGGCGCTGGTCGAAGCGGACGACGACACCGTCACGGCGCTGTTCACGCTGACCATCGCCAAGGTGCGCGAGACGCTCGATTCCTCGCTGCCGCAGGGCCAGGAGAATACCGCGGTCAAGTCCATCACCGGCGCGCTGTCGACGGAGTATCCGGACGAGAAGGAGCTGGTCGCACTGCTGTCCGCCGCCGTTTCCGCCACGATACGGCCCAACATGCTCATCGACGAGGAGATCACCGAGGCCAACCGCCAGAAGGCGCGCGACGAGGTGCAGGTGATCTGGTACGTGAAGGATCAGGAGATCGTCTCGGAGGGCCAGATCGTCACCGAAGCGCAATACGCCATGATCTCGGCGCTGGGCATACTGGACGAGGACAGCTTCGACATAAAGCTGACGCTGGGCATAGCGCTGCTCATCGCGCTGGTCATGGCCTCCGCGGGCATGTACCTCTACCGCTACAACAGCGAAGTCAAGCCTACGCCCCGGACGGTGCTGCTGCTTTGCATGATCTCCGTGCTGACCATGCTCACATGCCTTGCGCTCGGGCGGTACGTCCACAGCTACCTGATGCCCGTGTCCGCGGGCTTCCTAATGGTCGCCATACTGATCGACAGGCGCTTTTCGATGTTCATGTACCTGCTGTATTCGCTGCTGGCCGCGGTGCTGGCGCCGGCGGGCAGCGGCGCGTTCTGCTATGTGCTGATGTGCATCTCCGGACCCGCCGTGGTGGCGCTGTTCTCGCTCAAGATGCTCAGGTCCAGCGCGCTGATCGCGGGCGTCATCATCGCCGTGGTGAACTTTGCCGTCACGGCGGCCGTGGGCCTGATCAACAGCGCGCAGACCATGGATGCGTTCAACAACGCCTTCGTTACGGCCGGGGCCGGACTGATCGGCGTGATGATCGCGCTGGCCGCGCAGCCGCTGTTCGAGAACCTGTTCCGCCTGGCGACGCCCTCTAAGCTCATAGAGCTCTCCAACCCGAACCAGCCGCTTCTGCGCAGGCTGCTGATCGAGGCGTCCGGCACGTACCATCACTCGATCATCGTGGCGAACCTCTCCGAGGCGGCGTGCGCCGAGATCGGCGCGAACGCGCTGCTTGCGCGCGTGGCGTCCTATTATCACGACATAGGCAAGCTCAAGCGCCCCATGTACTTCAAGGAAAACCAGATGGGGGACAACCCGCACGACAGGACGGACCCCCGCGTGTCCACGGCGATACTGACCGCGCACCCGCGGGACGGCGCGGCGATGGCGCAGAAGGCGCACATGCCCGACGCCGTGGTGCAGATCATACGCGAGCACCACGGCGACGGCCCGGTGACGTGGTTCTACGACAAGGCGATCAAGGAGTACGGCGAGGAGAACGTCGACATCGCGGATTTCCGCTATGAAGGGCCGCGTCCCTCCACGCGCGAGGCGGCCGTGGTGATGCTGGCGGATACGATCGAGGCCGCGACGAGGTCTCTCCCGAACCCGGACCCCGAGAAGATCGACCAGCTGATACGCAAGCTGATACGCGGCAAGCTGAACGACGGACAGCTGGACAACTGCCCGCTCACGTTCAGCGACATCGACAAGATCTGCACCACGTTCTCGCGCGTGCTGACGGGCGTGTTCCACGAGAGGATCGAGTATCCGGACGTGTCGATACCGCCGCGCAAACCCGATGAGACGGAGGCAAAGGCGCAGGCATGAACATCGAACTCATATTCGAGAACGCGCATGAGGACGCGTCGCTCGAAGGCTTCCTGGACCGCGTCGCGGGCGTTTGCTTCGAGCTGGAGGGCGTCGATGACGCCTTCATGACCGTGGTCATCACGGATGATCAGGGCATACGCACGCTGAACCGCGACATGCGCGACGTCGACCGCGTCACAGACGTGCTCTCGTTCCCGACGGTGTCATACCCTGCGGGAAAGACCGCGGGACAGTGCCCCAAGCGCGTGCGCCGCGAATACGACCCCGCACTGGGCAAATGCAACCTGGGCGACTGCGTGATCGACCTGGAACAGGCGCGCAGGCAGGCCGAAGAGTTCGGCCATTCGCTCATGCGCGAGCTTGGTTACCTGACGGCGCATTCGGCGTTCCACCTGATGGGCTACGACCACATGGAGGACGGGGACAAGCGCGTGATGCGCGAAATGGAAAAGCGCGCCATGCGCGTTCTTTCCCTTTGGAGAGGAGACGGATCCATGGACTATGACGTTTTGTTCAAGCGTGCCTGCGAGGCGCTCGACAATTCCTACGCCCCCTATTCACACTTCAAGGTGGGCGCGTGCATACTGACCGAGGACGGGAGCATGTTCTCCGGCTGCAACTTCGAAAACGCCTCGCTGGGCGCGACCATCTGCGCGGAGCGCTGCGCGGCGTCCTGCGCGATCGCTGCGGGGAAACGGCGCTTCGCCGCCATCGCCATCGCGGGCGAGAGCGCGCCGGCGTGGCCGTGCGGCATATGCCGCCAGGTGCTGCGCGAGTTCTCGCCGCTCAGCATGCCGGTGATCGTGGGACAGAAGGGCGGCGAATACCGGGTGCTGACGCTCGAAGAGCTGCTGCCCAGATCCTTCGGGCCGGAGGACCTGCAGGGAAAAGGAGAATAGACAAGGAGACCGCACATGCAAAAACCCTTCCATTCCGGCTTCGTGGCGATATTGGGCCGCCCGAACGTCGGCAAATCCAGCATCATGAACACGTTCGTCGGCGAAAAGGTCGCCATCGTCTCGAACCGCCCGCAGACCACGCGCAGCCGCATATTGGGCGTGGCCAGCGGCGAGGGCTGGCAGATCGTGTTCGTCGACACGCCCGGCCTGCACAAGCCCCGCACGAAGCTGGGCGAGTACATGATGAAGAGCGCGGACGAGGCGCGCGAGGGCGTCGATGCCGTGCTCTGCGTCGTGGACGCGCAGCACATCGGCGCGGGCGACCGCGCGGTGCTCGAGGACGTCGCAAAGATGAACTGCCCCAAGTTCCTCTGCGTCAACAAGATCGACCTGGTGACGCCCGAAAAGCTCATGCCGCAGCTGGCGACGCTCAACGACTGCGGCTTCGACACGATCGTGTCCGCGTCCGCGCGCAGGGGCGACAACATGGACGTGCTGCTGAACAAGCTGATCGAGGCCATGCCGGAGGGTCCCAAATACTTCCCGGACGACATGGTGACCGACCAGCCTGAGCGCGTGCTCTGCGCCGAGATCATACGCGAGAAGGCGCTCAGGAACCTGAACGAGGAGATACCCCACGGCATAGGCGTCGAGATGATGCGCATCACGAAGGTGTCCGACGGTCTGACAGAGATCGAAGCGGACATCTACTGCGAGCGTCCCTCGCACAAGTCCATCATCATAGGCAAGAACGGTGCGATGCTCAACCGCATAGGCTCCGAGGCGCGCCGCGACATCGAGCGCATGATGGGCACGCACGTGATGCTCAAGCTCTGGGTCAAGGTGCGCGAGAACTGGCGCAACCGCGCCAGCGATCTGAGCGCGCTGGGCTATACGGACTGATGCCCGCCGTCGAGACGCCCGCCATCGTGCTGCGGCGGGCGGACTACAAGGACTACGACCGCATGGTCACGCTGTTCACGCCGGATCACGGCCGCGTGGACGCCATCGCGCGCGGCTGCAGGCGGCCAAAGTCGCAGCTGAACAACTGCACGGAGCCCTTCACCTACGGGCTGTTCTCGCTGTATGTCAACAAGGAGCGCACGTCCATAGACCAGTGCATGATACGCGAGAGCTACTACGACCTGCGCATGGACTACGAGAGGCTCACACACGGCGCGTACTGGCTCAGGCTCCTGGAGAGCGCCGCCATGCCGGAGGTGCCCATGCAGGACGTGTTCCTGATCACGCTGCGCGCGCTTGCGCACCTGACGTATTCCGCGCTGCCCGCGCCGCTTGTGACCATGGCGTTCGAGATGCACCTGATGGCGCGGCTGGGCTTCGCGCCGCGCATGGATACCTGCCTGATCTGCGGCCGGCGCATCGATTCGGACGCGCGCTTCGACCGCGACATGGGCGGCACGGTGTGCCTGGACTGCCTGTCCGACGCGCCGCACGTATCCAACGGCGCAAGGCGCATCATGATGAAGCTGCCGCGCACGGACTTCGACAAGGTCGACCTGGTCGAAGGGCACCCGAACTGGCGTGAAGCCGCGCGGCTGTTCAGACCGTATGTCACGGACAGGCTGCGCGTGGACAGGAACGTGCCTGAACTGCCCGAGGATCCTTAATATCCCGTCAATATTCATGTGCTATAATCCTCATTCGTAGGCGGGACCGTCCCGCAGCGATCATTTGAAAGGAAGTGCGCCCGTATGGATGATTTCCTCGAAACCGTCGCCCGAAGGCACAATCAGGGCTTTTATACGTTCCTGTACATCGTGGCCTGGGTGTTTATCGTGCTGTTCGGCCTCATCGCGGTCATGCACCTGTCGCAGATACTCACCGTCAGGGAGGACGGCCTTGCGTTCAGCCTGCTCGCGCTGATCATCGCGGTGGTGTTCGGCGGCCTCACGTTCCTGCTCTGGCGCAGGAAGGACTACTGCCACTGTGAATACGACTACACGTTCACGAACGGCATACTGGACGTCTCACAGGTGCTCAACAACAGGCGCAGGCGCTATCTGACCGCGCTCGACATGAAGACGGTCACGCGCTGCGGCCCCGCCAGGGGCCCGGGCTTCCAGAAGACCCTCCAGGAGCCCGGCATCAAAAAGCACAACTGGTTCCTGAACCGCGACGGCCAGCTGTACTATTTCTTCTTCACGAAGAACAACGTCAGGCACCTCGCGGTGGTCGAGCTGCAGAAGGAGATGGTGGACGTGATACACTCCAAGAAATATCTCCAGAGCGGCGTCTGGGTGGATGAGAATGGAAAGAGCGAATTTACCTACGGCATATCTGGACAACAGCGCAACGACAAAGCCCTGTCCTGAGGCCGTGAAAGCCATGCTTGAAAGCATGGAGGAGCACTACTATAATCCGTCGAGCGTATACCGCCCGGCGGTCACTGTGTTTGGGGAACTGCGCCGCGCGCGCGAAGCTCTGCTTGCGCCGCTGCATGGCCGGGGGCACGAGCTGGTGTTCACCTCCGGCGGCACGGAGAGCAACAACCTTGCGGTATTGGGCGCGGTGGGGCGCATGCACGGCCCTCAGCTCGTGGCCCTTTCCGCAGTGGAGCATCCCTCCGTGAAGGCCGCGTTCGAGGCGCTCAGACGTGCGGGCCACGAGGTGGCGGTCATACCCGTGGGGCAGGACGGCGCGCCGGACTACGCGTTCCTGGCCGCGCTGCTCGACCGCGGGCTCTCGTTCGTGAGCTGTATGCAGGTCAACAACGAGACGGGCGCGCTGCTGGACGTGAAGCGCCTGAAGGACACCGTGGCGGGGCGCGCCGTCATACACGTGGACGGCGTGCAGGGCTATCTGCGCGTGCCCATGGACCTGACGGGCATAGACCTGTACAGCTTCTCCAGCCACAAGATCCACGGCCCCAAGGGCGTGGGCGCGCTCGCCATAAGGAAGGGCCTGCGCATAGAGCCCAGGCAGCTGGGCGGCGGCCAGGAGGGCGAGATACGCTCCGGCACCGAGAACGTGCCGGGCATCATGGGCTTCCACGCGGCCGCTGTCAGCATGGCGGCCGACAAGCTTCTCGCCGAAAGGCTGATGGCCTTGAAGCTCAGGCTGATACGAGGCATCACGCAAGGCGCGCCGGAGACCCTGGTGAACGGTCCTGCGCCCGAGGCGGCTGCGCCGCACATCGTCAACATATCGTTCCCGGGCGTGCGCGGCGAGACCATGCTGCATGCGCTGGAGGAGAAGCGCGTATACGTGTCCACGGGCTCGGCGTGCTCCTCAAAGAAGCTGAAGGTGAGCGGCGTGCTGACCGCCATGGGCCTGTCGGCGGACAGGGCGCAGGGCGCGCTGCGCTTCTCGCTGGGTGCGCTGACGACCGAAGACGAGGTCGCGTACGCCGCGGAACAGGCGGTCGAGACCTATACTTTCCTCAAAAGGTACCAAAGGAGATAATCATATCATGCGCGATGTACTGTTAGTGCGCTACGGCGAGGTGTTCCTGAAGGGCGCGAACCGCCCGCATTTCCTGAAGGTGTTGGTCGACAACGTGCGCAAGGCAGTCAAGCCTGTCAATGGGCACGTCTGGATGTCGGATGGACGCATATACGTGTCCGACTTTGATGACCTGGACGAGTGCATACGCCGTGTGACGAAGGTGTTCGGCCTCTATTCCGTGTCGCCCGCGGTCGAAATGGAGAAGGATCTCGACGCGATCGGCGAAAGGTGCGCCATGCTCATGCAGGGCGTCACCGGCACGTTCAAGGTCTATGCGCGCCGCTCGGACAAGACGTTCCCGCTCAACTCGCAGGAGCTGGCGGCTGAGCTGGGCGGGCGCATACTCGACAAAAACCCGCAGCTCACAGTGGACGTTCATCATCCCGAGCACCGCGTCGACGTCGAGATACGCGACAACGCCTATGTCTACGCAGGCGAGATCATGGCCGTGGGCGGCATGCCCATGGGCACGGGCGGAAGGGCGGCGCTGCTGCTGTCCGGCGGCATCGACTCGCCTGTGGCGGGCTATCAGCTGATGAAGCGCGGCGTGCGCTGCTGCGCCATACACTTCCAGAGCCCGCCCTACACCGGCGAGCTTGCGCGCGACAAGGTGCTGCAGCTCGCCAACAAGCTTGCGGAGTACGCGGGCTCCATGCGCGTATACATGGTGCCCTTCACGCATTGCCAGCTCGAGATACATGAAAAGTGTCCCGAGGGCCTGGGCACGCTGATCACGCGCAGATTCATGATGCGCATAGCCGAGCGCATCGCGCAGAGCTACGGCGCGCAGGCGCTGATCACCGGCGAGAGCCTGGGCCAGGTGGCGTCGCAGACCATGGAGGCGCTGCTCTGCACGGACGCCGTGGTCGAAATGCCCGTGTTCCGTCCTCTGATAGGCCTCGACAAGACCGAGATCATGGCCATCGCCGAAAAGATTGACACCTACGAGACCTCCATACTGCCGTATGAGGACTGCTGCACCGTGTTCACGCCGCGGCATCCCGTAACGCGCCCGAAGAAGAAGACCATGCCCGAGGCCGAGCGCAAGCTGGACATCGAGGCGCTGGTCAACGAAGCGGTCGAGAACACGGAAGTCGTGATCGTGCCGTAAGCGGCCCGCGAGGAAACATCCCATGACAACGGAAGCCTTTCTGAAGGGCATCAAAAACGATCCCGCGTTCATGCGCAACGTGACGGAGTGGCGCGTGCTGCCCGCGCGGCCCGCGCGCTACGGCGCGTTCCCGCCGACGCTGGACGAGCGCATACTGACGGTGCTGCGCCAAAAGGGCATCGACAGGCCCTACATACACCAGAGCCGCGCGATCTCGCTGGCGCTGGAGGGGCGCGACCTTGTCGTCGTCACGCCCACGGCGTCCGGAAAGACGCTGTGCTACAACGTGCCCGTGCTCGAGTCCATACTCAAGGACGAGGCGTCCCGCGCGCTGTATCTCTTTCCCACGAAGGCTCTCTCGTCCGACCAGGTCGCCGAGCTCTATTCGATGATCGAGATGATGGGCGTGGATGTGAAGGCGTACACCTATGACGGCGACACGCCGGCCTCCGCGCGCACGGCGATACGCTCGGCGGGGCACGTGGTCGTCACGAACCCGGACATGCTGCACCAGGGCATACTGCCGCACCACGTAAAATGGGTGAAGCTGTTCGAGAACCTGAAGTATGTCGTCATAGACGAGATACACGCCTACCGCGGCGTGTTCGGCTCGAACCTCGCAAACGTCATAAGGCGGTTGAAGCGCATATGCGCGTTCTACGGGTCCGACCCCACGTTCATATGCTGCTCCGCCACGATACAGAACCCGGGCGAGCTGGCCCAAACGATGATCGGGAAGCCCGTCGAGCTGGTCGACGAGAACGGCGCGCCCGCGGGCGAGCGCCATGTGATATTCTACAATCCGCCCGTGGTCAACAAGCAGCTGGGCATACGCGAAGGTTCGATCAAATCGACGCGCGAGATCGCGGAGCGCCTGCTTGCGGCAAACGTGCAGTCCATCGTGTTCGCACGCAGCCGGCTGACCGTGGAGGTGCTCACGCGCTATCTGAAGGACAAGGTGCGCGACCCGCTGGGCAACGCGGGGCGCGTGCGCGGCTATCGCGGCGGCTATCTGCCCACGCAGCGGCGCGAGATCGAGCGCGCGCTCAGGGCGGGGCAGATCACCACCGTGGTCTCGACAAACGCGCTGGAGCTGGGCATAGACATAGGCCAGCTGGACGCGTGCGTGCTGTGCGGCTATCCCGGCACCATCGCAAGCACGTGGCAGCAGGCCGGCCGCGCCGGACGGCGGGGGAGCGTGTCGCTTCTGGTGATGGTCGCAAGCTCCGGCCCGCTCGACCAGTACATCATCAATCACCCGGACTACTTCTTCGGTCAGTCCGCCGAGCGCGCGCTGATCAACCCGGACAACCTGTACATACTGCTCAACCACGTCAAGTGCGCCGCGTACGAGCTGCCCTTCGAAGAGGACGAGAAGTACGCGGGGCTGGACGACACGCCGGAGCTGCTGGGCTATCTGGAGGATCAGTCGATATTGAGGCGTGTGGCCGGAAAGTACTACTGGATGGCGGAGGAGTTCCCGGAAGCGGGCATAAACCTGCGCTCCGCCTCGGACCAGAACTTCCTGATCGTGGACATCACCGATCCGAAGAAGCACAGGGTCATAGGCGAGATGGACCGCTTCACCGTGCCCATGCTCCTGCACCAGTATGCCATATACATGCACGAGGGCACGCAGTACCAGGTCGAGGAGCTGGACTTCGACGACAAGAAGGCGTACATACGCCGCGTCGACGTGGGCTACTACACCGACGCGGACCTGACGACCAGCCTCAAGGTGCTGGACGAGTTCGAGCATGTGCCGGGCGGCGCGTGGGACCGCGCGCGCGGAGAGGTGCTGGTCTCGTCCATCGTGACCGTGTTCAAAAAGATCAAGTTCGACACGCACGAGAACCTCGGGTGGGGCCCCGTGACGCTGCCCGAGCTTGAGATGCAGACCACGGCGACGTGGTGGACGCTGCCGGACGCGCTCGAGGAGCGTTACGAGCGGGAGCCGCTCAAGAACGCCATGGTGGGCCTTGCGCACCTGATGCGCCACATCGCGCCCATGTCGCTGATGTGCGCGCCGCAAGACATCAACGTGGTCTATCACGTCAAGGACACGTTCACCGGGAAGCCCACGGTGTACCTCTACGACACCGTGCCCGGCGGCATAGGCCTTTCCGACCGCGTGTTCGAGATGGAGGACCAGCTGTTTTCGAAGGCGCTGGACATGCTGAACACATGCCCCTGCGTGGACGGCTGCCCCAGTTGCGTAGGCGCGTCCGCGGGACAGGGCGCGAAGTTCACGCTGACGCGCATATTGACGGAGCTCGTAAAGCCGGGAAAACACGCCGCAGGATAGGCGTGGAGAGCACATGCGACCATTAGGTGAAAGGGATGATGGGGGAGACCGGGGGTCGCGGCAGGCTGCGACCCTGCGGCGTCCCCCTTTCGTTCGCCATAAGGCATACGCGGGCGGCGCCCATGCACGCCTCCCTGTCCGACGAACGAGACCTGCCAGCTCTGGTTGCCGCTGTTCGCGCTTCGATATCGAACGACGAAATCTCATCCCAACCGCGCCGTAGGGACGCCATTCATGGCGTCCGCCTGGCCGACGCTGAAACCGCTTCCATATCGTTTGACGAAATATCATCCCAATCCCGCCGCGCGTGAACGCACCGTCCTCCATTCCCTCAACGATATGGAAACGGGGGACGCAGCAAGCGGCGCCCTACAGCGGGCCTGCATCGCTTGTTCACGATACACAGGTCGATACGATGTGCGATGCCGTGCACGAAGCTCTTCGAAGGTACCGTTCAAGGAGTGTCCGGCCTTCCCCAAAGAGGTTACGCTGTCAACTTTGAACAAGGGAATGACAGATCTGAGATCGATGTCGCGTGGAGGAAATGGCGGCTGATAGCCGCCGCTACAGTGAGCGACGCATTCGACGGATCTTCAGGGCAAACCACGAGATGAAAGCATCATCCGCCGTTGCGGCACATGCGACAACCTCCGCAAGCCATCAACTGATAACTGTTAACTGATAACTGTTAACTGTTAACTGTTACCTGTACTCACATCCGGGCCAGAGGACCTGAACGCTCCCTGCCCTTCTTTGACGTGTAATTCTACGTACATATTGTAGCAAATTAACATTCAAGTGGTATACTTTCCTGAACGAAGATTATTTGGCGCCGGGCGTGTCGCCGCCTGCGCTCTATGATAAAACATACATCCCGACATGAAGGAGGAGGTCATTTGGCAAAAAAGAACAAGGCGCAGCGCCTCAAGATCATACCGCTGGGCGGACTGGGCGAGATCGGCAAGAACTTAACGGTATATGAATACGGCAACAGCATAATCGTGGTCGACCTGGGCTCCATATTCCCGCGCGAGGACATGCCCGGCGTGGACCTCGTGATCCCCAACACGACATATCTTGAGCATAACAAAGAAAAGATCAAAGGCTATTTCATCACGCACGGCCACGAGGACCACATCGGTGCCGTGCCCTATGTGCTGCGCAACGTGCCCGCGCCGCTCTACGGCACGCGGCTGACGCTTGCGCTTTGTGAGAACAAGCTGCGCGAGCACAGGCTCATGGGCGTCGCGCCGCTCAACGTCGTCGAGCCCGGCGACGTGATACAGGCGGGCGACTTCAAGGTCGAGTTCATACACGTCAACCATTCGATCCCCGGCGCGTGTGCGCTGGCGATACACACCCCCGTGGGCGTCGTGGTCCATACGGGCGACTTCAAGGTCGACTTCACGCCGCAGGACGGCACGCCCATAAACTTCGGCCGCTTCGCGGAGCTGGGCAACAAGGGCGTGCTGGCGCTGCTGGCGGACAGCACGAACGTAGAGCGCCCCGGCTATACCATGAGCGAGAAGAAGGTCGCGGAGACGTTCCGCTCGCTGTTCGAACAGGCGAAGGGCCGCGTGATCATCGCCATGTTCGCAAGCAACGTATCGCGCATACAGTCCGTGGTCGATTCGTCCGTTCGCCATCATCGCAAGGTCTGCTTTGTGGGCCGCAGCATGGTCAACGTGTCGAAGGTCGCCATGCAGCTGGGATATCTGAGCATACCGGAGAACATGCTCATCACAACGGACGACCTGGACCGCTATCCGGACGAGCAGATCACGGTCGTCACCACTGGCAGCCAAGGCGAGCCCATGTCTGGCCTCTCGCGCATGGCGTTCGCCGAGCACAGGAAGATGGAGATACGCGAAAGCGACATGGTCATCATCTCCGCTACGGCGATACCCGGCAACGAAAAGAGCGTTTCGCGCGTGATCAACCAGCTGTTCCAGATCGGCGCGAACGTCATCTACGAATCCCTGGCGGAGGTGCACGTGTCCGGTCACGCCCGCCAGGAGGAGCTCAAGCTCATGCACTCGCTGGTGCGCGAGAAGTACTTCATACCCGTGCACGGCGAATACCGCCACCTGCACCACCACGCGAACTTAGCCATGTCCCTGGGCCTCAGCGAGGACAACGTGCTGATCCCCGAGATCGGCGACGTGATCGAGCTGGACCAGAACTCGCTGGACGTCACCGGCGTGGTGCCCTCGGGCTCCGTGCTGATCGACGGCCTCGGCATAGGCGACGTCGGCGCGGTCGTGCTGCGCGACAGGAAGCACCTTGCCGAGGACGGCCTTCTGATCGTCGTGATGGGCATAGACCACGAGCTTGGCAGCGTGGTCTCCGGCCCGGACATCATATCGCGCGGCTTCGTATATATGCGCGAAGCGGACGAGCTGTTGGACGGCGCGCGCGAGGCGGCGCGGCGCGCGATCGAGGCCTTCGGTCCCATAGACATGACGGACTGGAACCACGTCAAGAACGACGTGCGCGAGTCCGTACAGCGCTACATCTACGATGCCATCAAGCGCAACCCGATGATATTGCCCATCATCGTAGAGATCTGACCCGACAGGGAGAGCTTGCTATGAATCCATATGATCAGGCGCACGCGCTGGCGCGCGCCATACGCGAGAGCGAAGAGTACACCGAGATGGAACGCCTGAAGGCCGTGGCGCGCGAGAGCAGCACCAACGCATCGCTCCTGGACGAGTACAAGCGCCTTCAGTTCCGCTTCCAGGCGAAAGCCGCCGCGGGCGAGACCATGCCCGAGGACGATGTGAAGCGCATGACGCAGATCGGCACGCTGCTGCAGTTCAATCAGGACGTGAGCGCGTACCTTCTTGCCGAGTTCCGCTTTCAGCGCATGCTTTCCGACATCTTCAAGATATTGGCCGAGACGGCGGATGTCGATCTGGACATGCTCATGCAGGGCTGATCCCCATTGGAGGCAACATGGCCATCAAGCACAACACAAAGCCGCAGAACGATCCGCGGCGTAAGAAGAGGCAGAAGAGGCCCGCGTATACCACGGAGAACTACAACGCGCAGACGCGCCACGAGGACCGCGCCTACGGCATGTACTGGTATGCGTGGCTCTGGAAGATACTGCGGCCCGTGCTGATATTCCTGTGCAGCGCGCTGATCGTGACCGGCCTTGTGACCACGGGTTACAACTACGTCTACGGACGCTATTTCGCGCCTGCGAACGCGCTGGACGCCTCCACGGTCAGCTTCGAGGTCAAGCAGGGCTCTACCGTCACCCAGATCAGCGATTCGCTCGTGGAGGCTGGGCTTTTGCGCAACGCGAGTGTGTTCAAATACATGGTGCAGTTCCAGGGACTCACCAGCAGCTTGAGCTACGGCACGTACACGCTCTCGCCCAGCATGTCTGTCTCCGACGTGATCGCGGAGCTGACCTCCGGAAGCCAGACAAACGAGCGCGTGATCACGATCGTGCCCGGCTGGTCGTGCGAGGAGATCGCGCGGTACCTGGTCAGCGAGGGCGCGCTTTCGGACACGGCGGAATTCCTGCGCCTGTGCGGGGACGCCGACCGCTTCGCGGGCTCGTCATATGCGCTGGCCGGCGCGAGGGAGACGGCCTCCGAGTCCTTTGCGGAGCGCAAGTATGCCCTCGAGGGATATCTGGCGCCGGACACATACCGCGTGTTCATGTCCGCCAACGCGGAAAGCATACTGAACACGCTGGTGGCCCAGGAGAACAACGTGATCGACGATGTGTTCTACGGCAACGCGCAGTACGTGCGCGACGAGGACGGCAACTATCACGAGGTCGAACCCTACGATTCCGGGCTGACCATGGACCAGATCATCGTGCTCGCCTCGATCATAGAGCGCGAGGCGGCTTCGGAGGAGGACATGGCGCGCGTGTCGGCCGTGTTCCACAACAGGCTCAAGATGGGCTGGAAGCTTGAGAGCGATCCCACGGCGACGTACCTGAGCGGCAAGACCAAATTCGTGCTGACGGACGAGGAGATCGCAGACCCCAACCCTTACAATACCTACTACGTCACCGGCCTGCCCATAGGCCCGATCTGCAACCCGTCGAAGCAGGCGATGAACGCCGCGCGCAACCCGGACAGGAGCTATCTGCAGGAGGGCTACCTCTACTTCTGCGCGACGGAGCCCGATTCGGGCAAGCTGGTCTTCGCGCGCACGCAGGAGGAGCACGAGGCGAACGTGGCACAGTACAAGCCCCTCTGGG
>SVGK01000299.1 GCA_015056395.1 Clostridiales bacterium | reverse complement strand
TATCAGCCGCCATTCCCGCCAGACGACGTATACCTATGATTTGTTATGCCCTTGTTCAAAGTTGACAGCGTTGCCCTCTGGGGAAGGTGGCATCGCCGCAAGGCGATGACGGATGAGGTCCCGGCCTTCCTTTGGAGCAACGTCGTCAGTTTTGAGCAAAGGTATAGCAAAACAAAGTTATGCGTCGTCCGGGAATATGGCGGCTGACAGCCGCCGCTACGTAACATCGTTCGTCAGATGAAGCATTGCGGAGCGCTGCTCGGACGCGGCATGCCGCGTCCCTACGGGCAATGGACAAACGGTGCGCGCGCGGACGGACGCCATGAATGATTAGGGTGTCAAAAGCCATTTGAGGCATCTAACGCTATACGATATGCACAATTATCGTTAGATATAAGGCTGATAATAGATGGTGATTTGTGCAATACGTCATGAGTGAAACCGCAAAAACCCTTTTGACACTTGAATCATGAATGGCGTCCCTACGGGTGGTTCGTTCGTCGATCCGAGCAATGCTGAGTGCTGCGCGGACGCGGCATGCCGCGTCCCTACGGGCAACGGACAACGGTGCGCTCTCGCGCGGGCGGACGCCTTGAATGGCGCCCCTACGGCATATCAGCGCGCGACGCCCGGCTCCCCGGCCATCAACTGTTAACTGTTAGCCGTTAACTGTGCAAGCACCTCATTCCTCATTACTCACTCATCATTCCTCATTCTTCACTTCCGCCTTCCTCACGGCCTGCGCGTACAGCTGCCCCAGCTCCGCCCTGGTCTTCTCAATGCTGCGGTCCGTGCGTATCACCCTCTGGCTGCGCGCCTGGCGCTCCTCGGGCGACATCTGGCTAGATATGCGCGCGCGCGCCTCCTCCTCGGTGAAGCCGCGCGCCATAACGCGCTCAAGCTGCGTCTCGGGGTCCGCGCACACCGTCCACGTCTCGTCGCACAGCACGTCCATGCCCGTCTCGTACAGAAGCGGCACGTTCAGCACGACGACCCTGTCGCCGCGCGCGCCCGCCTCGTCGATCAATTTGAGCGTGTTCTTCTGCACCAGCGGGTGTATGATGCCCTCCAGCGCGCGCCTGTGCGGCTCGGAGGTGAACACGATGTTGCCCAGCGCAACGCGGTCCAGGCGGCCGTCCTCGAAGAACACGCCGTCGCCGAATATCTCGCGTATCGCCGGTAGCGCCTCGCCGTTCGGCGCGGTCAGCTCGTGCGACAGCTCGTCGGCGTCTATGTGCACCGCGCCCAGCGATGCAAGATAGGCCGCCGCCTCAGACTTGCCGCAGCCTATGCCGCCCGTCAGCCCTATGATATACGGTCTACTTGCAGGCATTCCAGTCGCCTCCCGTCGCGATGTCCACCTTGAGCGGCACCTTGAGCGCCACGATGTTCTCCATGCAGTCCCTGAGCAGTCGGGCCACGCCGGCGGCCTCCTCCTCGGGCGCTTCGATGATCAGCTCGTCGTGCACCTGCAGTATGAGCCTTGCCGCGAAGCCGCCCTGACTGAGCGCGCGGTCCACGCGTATCATCGCAAGCTTTATGATGTCCGCGGCCGTGCCCTGTATCGGGCTGTTCATCGCGCAGCGCTCGCCGAACGCGCGCAGGTTGTAGTTGCCGCTGGTGAGCTCCGGCAGATACCGCCGCCTGCCCATCTGCGTGGTGACGTAGCCCTGCCTGTAGCCTGTCTCAACCGCCTCGTCCATGTAGCGCTTCACGCCGGGATAGCGCGCGAAATAGCGCTCGATGAAGCTCTTCGCCGCGTGCCGGCTCACGCCTATATTCTTTGCCAGCGTGAAGTCGGATATGCCGTATACGATGCCGAAGTTGACCGCCTTGCACGAGGAGCGCATCGCCTGCGTGACCTCGCCCAGCGGCACGCCGTAGACCTCGGACGCCGTGCGCGCGTGTATGTCCTGCCCTTCGCGGAACGCGTCGATCATCGTCTCGTCGCCGGACATGTGCGCAAGCACGCGCAGCTCGATCTGCGAATAGTCCGCATCCACCAGCACGTTGCCGGGCGCGGCCACGAAGGCCTTGCGGATCTCGCGCCCCAGCGGCGTGCGCACCGGTATGTTCTGCAGATTCGGCTCCGCGGAGGATATGCGCCCGGTGGCGGTGCCGACCTGGTCGAACGTCGTGTGCACGCGCCCGTTCGCGTCGCGCATGTCGATCAGCTGGTCGATATAGGTGCTCACGAGCTTTTGATATTTTCTGTATTCCAGTATCTTCCCGCATATGGGGTACTTTTCCGAAAGCTCCTCCAGCACCTCCGCGTTGGTGGAGCGCTTCTTCGGCGCGGGCAGGCCCATGCGGTCGTACAGCAGCTCCGCAAGCTGCTTGGGCGAGTTCAGATTGATGCGCTCGCCCGCCAGCTGCGCGATCTCGTCCACGAGCACCGCGATGTGCTTTCGGTACTCGTCGCCCGTGGCGCGAAGCCGCGCGTCGTCCACTAAGAAGCCCGCGCGCTCCATGCCCCTGAGCACGCCCGCCAGCGGCAGCTCGATGTCCGTGTATATCGCCCTGACGCCGTCTTGATCGAGCTTGCCGCCCAACATCTCCGCAAGCGCCATCACGGCGGCCGCGGGGTGTTCGTCGTAGCCGGGCACGCCCTCCGCGTCGCACAGCGCGCCGGGCGCGAAGCTCGCGCGCTGCGGGTTCAGCGCATAGGCCGCGAGCTGCACGTCCAGCACCTCGCCCTTCAGCGTCTCCGGCGCGACGGGCAGCGATTTGAGTCCCGCCACCGCCTTCGGGCAGTCCGCCTCGATCAGCGGCATCGCCGCGGCGAACGCATCCTCGGGCGGCACGCCGGGCAGCAGCAGGTCGCCGCCGAGGCGCATCGCAAGCCTGGCCACGTCCGTGGCGACCGTCATGTCCGCCTCCAGCGCAAACGCCGCGCGCTTCGCCGCGGGCGCGAGCTCTTTGCACCTCGCGGCAAAGGCGTCGATATCTTCAAAGTTCTCTATGGGCGGAAGGTCCGCGCGGGGCTCGGCCTTCGGCGCTGCCGGCGCGTCCTTTGAAAGCGCGCTCACCAGGTCCGTGAGCCTGCGCACGACCTGCGCCATGCCCAGCTGTCTGAGCCTGGGCACCGCGCCCTCCATGGCGCGCGGGTCAAACGGCGGTATCTCCGTCTCTATGGGCACGTCGCGCACGATCTCGGCCAGGTGGTAGCTCATGCGCGCCTGGTCGGCAAATTCGATCAGCCTCTCGCGCAGCTTGCCCTTTTGCTTCGTGTCCGCTGTCTCGAGCACCTGTTCGAGCGAACCCTCGGACTGTATGAGCCTGAGCGC
>SVGK01000298.1 GCA_015056395.1 Clostridiales bacterium | reverse complement strand
AGATCATATTCCAGACGCTGGCCTCCGTCGTGTTCGCGCTGCAGCTGAACGAGATCCGCCAGAACGGCCCCAAGCGCATATTCCAGACCATTGTCTACATCCCCAACTTCATCTCCTGGGTCATCATGGCCGGCATACTGACCGACCTGCTGGGCACCACCGGTATCGTCAACGAGGCGCTGATGGCGCTGGGCATGAAGCCCGTGCAGTTCATCTCCAACCGCGCGGTGTTCCCCTGGACGATGATCTTCTCCGACATGTGGAAGACCTTCGGCTTCGGCACGGTCGTGTACCTTGCGACCATGACCTCGATCGACCCCGAGCTGTACGAGTCCGCACTGATCGACGGCGCGGGCCGCTGGAGGCAGACCTGGTCCATAACGCTTCCGATGCTGATCCCCATCATCATACTGATGACGGTGCTCGCGCTGGGCAACGTGCTCTCCGCCGGCTTCGACCAGATCTACAACCTCTACTCCCCGGTCGTGTATCCCACGGGCGACATCATCGACACCTACGTCTACCGCCTGGGCCTCCAGAACGGCAAGTACGCCATAGGTACCGCGGTCGGCCTGTTCAAGAGCGTGGTCTCCAGCGTGCTGATCTCTTCGTCGCTGCTGATCGCCTACAAGTTCGCCGGTTACAAAGTGTTCTGAGAAAGGAGGGCGCACGATGCATTTCAGATCAAGAGGACAGAAGATATTCAATGTCATCAACTACATACTGGTCACACTCGTATGCCTTTCCTGTTTGCTGCCCATCATCAACACGCTGGCGATCTCGTTCAGCACGCCGAGCTACGTGGCGGCCGGACAGGTCTACTTCTGGCCGAAGGGCTTCACCACGCAGTCCTATGAGTTCGCCATGAGCAACGGCCGCTTCGCAAAGGCCTTCCTGGTGGCGGTCGAGAGGTGCCTGCTGGGCGTCGCCATCAACCTGTTCATGATGATCACCACGGCCTATCCGCTTTCCAAGAGCACCAAGAAGTTCCCGGACCGCAACTTTTTCATGGGCTTCTATGTGTTCACGATGCTGTTCGGCGGCGGCCTGGTGCCGTGGTACATACTGATGCGCAACTTAGGGCTCCTCAACAGCATCTGGGCGCTGGTGCTGCCGCTGTCGGTGCCCGTGTCCAACATGGCCATACTGATGAACTTCATGCGCAGCCTGCCTCCGGAGATGGAAGAGGCGGCCAGCATAGACGGCGCGGGCAACTTCCGCATACTGTGGTCGATACTGCTGCCGGTGCTCACGCCTTCGCTGGCCACGGTGGGCCTGTTCGCGTTCGTGTACCACTGGAACGACTGGTTCCAGGGCGCGCTGTTCATGAACAACCCGGCCAAGTACCCGCTGCAGACCTACCTGCAGACGCTGCTGACCAACTTCCGCGACATGCTGCGCCAGTCCGGCTCGAACTACTACGAGCTGCTGCAGCGCATGAACGAGCAGACCGGCCGCGCGTCCCAGCTGTTCCTGGGCCTCGTGCCGATACTGGTGGTGTACCCCTTCGTGCAGAAGTACTTCACCACCGGCCTGGTCATGGGCGCTGTCAAGGGCTGATACGGTCTGTGCAACAAAACGCGCCGCGCGGTATGGACGTACCGCGCGGCGATGCTTTTTGGGATCGATCAGATGCTTGAGCTTGGAGACTTCAAACACTCCGTCTGTAGTCTGGGAAACATATACCATGTATAATCCTCGCCGGTCTCGGAATCATGATCATATCTTGACATTTCCCAAGCCCAATGCCTCTTAAAGTTTAAGCATTCATAACGCATGGGGCGCGTTTGCGGTTTGCGATTTAACAGGACCTGTGCTATACTGAATCAATTCATAAGCCATCGCCATACCACCCATAAAGGAGTATCACCATGGATTTTCACAAGAAATCGGTCGAAGAGATCAAACAGGAGCTGCTCAACAAGCTGAGCTCGAGCTTCGGCTGCGGCCTTGAGGAGGCCACGGACGAGCAGATCTACGAGGCGCTCGCGCGCATGGTGCGCGACGAGCTGCTCTCCCGCCGCGCCGCGACCAGCGGCGTGCGCCAGAAGGCGCAGGCGAAGAAGGTCTACTACCTGAGCGCCGAGTTCCTGGTCGGCCGCGCGCTGCACAACAACTTAGTCAACCTGGTCAACGAGGACAACTACATCAAGGCGCTTGACGAGCTTGGCATCGACCGCACGATCATATTCGAAAAGGAGCCGGAGCCGGGCCTTGGCAACGGCGGCCTGGGCCGCCTGGCCGCGTGCTTCCTGGACTCCCTGACCACGCTCAAGCTGCCCGCCATGGGCTGCACCATACGCTATGAATTCGGCCTTTTCCGCCAGCGCCTGGTCGACGGCTGGCAGGTCGAGGTGCCGGACAACTGGCTGGACCAGGGCAACATCTGGGAGGTCCCGCGCCCGGCGGAGACCGTCGAGGTGCACTTCGGCGGCCGCGTGACGCCCTATGAAGAGGACGGCCGCATGAAGTTCCGCCACGAGGACTACTCCACCGTGCTGGCCGTGCCCTACGACATCCCCGTGCTGGGCTATGACAACACCTGGGTCAACATGCTGAGGACGTGGTCCGCGCGCAGCCCCAAGCGCATCGACATGGCCTCGTTCAACTCCGGCGAATACGTAAAGGCCATGGCCGAGCGCGAGCTGGCCGAGGTCATCTCCAAGATACTCTACCCGAACGACGACAGCTATCAGGGCAAGGAGCTGCGCCTGAAGCAGCAGTACTTCTTCTCGTCCGCGTCGGTGCAGTACGCCGTGAACGACTTCCTGATGGTCTACGGCCCCAAGTGGGACCTGTTCCCGTCCAAGGTCGCCTTCCACATCAACGACACGCATCCCGGCGTGGCCATACCCGAGCTCATGCGCATACTGATGGACGAGCACGGCCTGTCCTGGGAGAAGGCGGAGAAGATCTGCTACGATTCGTTCGCCTATACCAACCACACGGTGCTGCAGGAGGCGCTGGAGCGCTGGCCCGAGTCGCTGTTCCGCGAGCAGCTGCCGCGCATCTACATGATACTGCAGGAGATGAACCGCCGGCTGTGCGACAAGCTCTGGAAGAGCTATCCCGGCCAGTGGGACCGCATCGGCCACATGGCGATACTGGCCTACAACCAGGTGCACATGGCCAACCTCTGCGTGGCGCTGAGCCACTCCGTCAACGGCGTCTCCGCCATACACACCAACATCCTGAAAAAGCAGACCTTCCACGACTATTATAACATACAGCCCCGCAAGTTCGTCTCGATCACGAACGGCATCACGCACCGCCGCTGGCTCTTGCAGTGCAACCCTG
>SVGK01000042.1 GCA_015056395.1 Clostridiales bacterium | reverse complement strand
GGAATGAGATTGTCAGGGCTGAGTGCCAACGTGGTTATATTTGACGCTTACGATGTACACGTGCTCCACGTCTATATGATTTGCCTTGCTTTGGACCATAATCAAACTTGGTATTATTGTTCATTGCGGCTTAATAATAGCAGAAAAGAAGGACTTAGCCAAGTCTTTCGCTCGACTAAATCCTTCTTTCTCTCTTGATCCTTTTCTCACAGCCCGTGCTTTCTCGCCTTTGCCGCTCGATCAATCGAGCACGGCATACCTCGACGACACCCAGCCCGTGTAGTCGCCATAGCTCACGTTGTACCAGATCGTCTCGTATTCGTCTGTGGCGTAGTTGTCGAGGTAGACGGCGGTGTCGCCTTCCTCCATGGTCGTGAGCTCGGAATATACGACGCCGGGGCCGGAGCGCAGATTCGTCCGGCTTCCGGTGATGGATACGAATGCGCCCGACACGGTGGCCTCTTCCTCAGGCTCTTCGCGCGGCGCTTTTTTCTCGGTGAAGGTCACGTAGGCCGAGCTGACCCATCCGCTGACCTCGTCCGTCTCGATCTGGAACCAGGCCGTTTCCGCGGCGTCGTAGGAGTCGTTGCCCACGTAGCGCGCGGACGCGCCTTCCTCGAGCACGCCCACGGTATTGTAGCTTACGCCGGGGCCCGAGCGGATGTTCACGGCCGCAGTCGCCCAAAGCGTGCCGCCGGAGCGGGATGTCTTTTCCTTCTTTTCGACGCTTTCTTCTCCATTGGACAGCGTTGCGTAGCGGGAGGAGACCCAGCTGTAGCTCGAACCGTAGCTGATCTTGTACCAGGCCACGCCGCGGTCGTCGATCGAGGATTCGTTCAGATAGACCAGCTCCGTGCCCTTGGGCACGACGCCGATCGAGGCGTAGTCCAGGCCCGGTCCCGTGCGCAGATTCACCTCGCCCGTGGTGATGACCGAGGTGCTCGCAAGCGCCGGAAGCGCCATCAGGAACAACGCCGCCGTCACGATGACAGACGTGAGACGCTTCATATACAGACCGCCCTCTTTCGGTAAAACAAATCCTTATAAATATGAGACGTATTCAAAAGGAGCCGTGTTCCAAAAATAGTGTGACTTTTTTGCGACGGCCCGGACGCGAAACGGTAACGGAGCATCGGAGAAAAGGATGGCTTTTCGGCACAGATGGGCGCGATTATTAAATCTTTCAGACAACCTTGTAACTTTACCTGATTTGTTCTAATATAGTCAGAGCCATATTCATCTATTATGTGACCTGTCGGGAAGGTGTTCTCTTCTTATGAAAAAGCTGATCGTCGTCCTTTGCCTGTTGCTTGCCTGCGCCGTGCCCGCTACGGCCGCGACGTACCGCGTCGGCTCGTCCGGCACGCAGGTCGAGCGCATACAGCGCTATCTCACATATCTCGGCTATCCGGTCAGCCAGGTCAACGGCGTGTTCGACCAGAAGACGAGCGAGTATCTGAGCCAGTTCCAGCGGCAGAACGGCCTTGAGGCCACGGGCCTGGCCGACGAGGACACGCAGGCAGCGCTCAAGGATGCCGTCAGCAGCATGGTGTTGCGCATCCAGCAGCGTTTGACAGACTTGGGCTACTACAGCGGCGCGCAGGACGGCCTGTACGGCACGGGCACCGCGACGGCGATCGCCAAGTTCCAGCGCGCGAACGGCCTCAAGTCGAACGGCGAGATGAACGACGAGACGCGCTGGGCGCTCATGTCCGGTTCGGATCTGGTCAAGGCGGACGGTTCCGTCGAGACGGAGCCCCCGCAGCACGCGGAGATCGAGACGGAGGACTTAGCGCCCGTCGAGCAGGACAGCCTCGAAGCCAACGACGAGGAATGGGCGGACAGCTGGGATATTGACGAAAGCGTGCTTCAGACTGAAGACGCGCTCGAGGATACGACCGACGACCCCGTGCTCACGCGCGAGGAGATACGCGCGCGCCAGCAGGACCTGATATCGCTGGGCTATCTCGCAGGCGGCGCCGACGGTCTCATAGGCCCCAAGACCACCGCGGCGGTGCAGGCCTTCCAGCAGGCCATGTCGCTTCCAGTGACGGGCAGATTCGATGCGGCGACCATAAGGGCGATCGACAATGAGAAGGCCGTCGCGGAGAAGAAGGCCGAGGCACAGCAGCGCCTGATCGACTTAGGCTACCTCTCGGGCAAGGCGGACGGCATATTCGGCGAGGATTCCGCGCGCGCGGTCAAGTGGTTCCAGCAGTACAACGACCTGGAAGCGACCGGCGTGATGAACGACGAGACTTGGACCGTGCTGTTCTCCGAGGACGCCGTGACCGTGCCTGCGACCATATCACAGGGCACCAAGGGCGACGACGTGCGCAGGCTTCAGGAGAGGCTCAAGGAGCTACTCTTCATGGTATCCTCCGCGGACGGGTCCTACGGTTCGAAGACGGCGGCCGCGGTGAAACTCTTCCAGCAGCGCCTGAAGGACCAGGGCGAGAACGTCGCCGTGAACGGCGAAGCGGACTTCATGACGCAGCTTTATCTGTTCGACGAGAACTACTCCACATACCTGGCGGACTGCAGGGAAGGGGACCAGGGCATGGACGCCGGGCGCGCGGAGAAGCGCCTGGAGGCGCTTGGGTACATGGACCTGGCCGCGGACGACACGCTGGACGCCTATGCCGTCGAAGCGCTCAAGCTTTTCCAGCAGCAGTGCGGCCTTGAGCAGACCGGCCTGTTGGACAAGGCGACTTACGACAAGCTGTTCTCCTCTTCGGCCCCCGAGGCGGAGACGTACGCGCCGCACGACATCGCGCTGGGCGAACGGAACATGGCCGTAAAGGACGCGCAGGACGCGCTGATCACGCTGGGCCTGTACACTAACGTGGTGGCGGACGGCAAGTACGGCACGGCGATGCAGACCTCGATCAAGGCACTCTGCAATTATCTGACCAGTCGCGGCGACAGCCGCGCCGAGCTGTTCAACGACACGTCCGCGCTGTCGGCCGAAGCGCAGCGGCTTCTGAAGGACGGTTCCCTCACGGAGTATACGCAGGACGTGCAGAGCGGCGACGAGGGCATGGAGGTCAGCCGCGTGCAGACCAGGCTCTATTCGCTGTTCTATCTGACGCGCGGCGGCGTAGACGGCGACGCAGGCGCCGGCACGACCAAGGCCGTCAAGGCGTTCCAGGAGAAGAACGGCCTGAACGTCACGGGCGTGGCGGACAGGGCGACACAGGAAAAGCTGTTCTCGCGGGAAGCCATAGGCGACTGGACGGAGCATAAGGTCGAAGTCAACCTGGCGGAGCAGATGGTCTATTGCTACGAGCTGAACGACGAAGGACAGTACGAGCTGGTCCGTTCGTCCATATGCACCACCGGCGCGAACGACGGCACGCCGCACGGCGTGTTCCGCGCCACGACGCGGCCGCAGGATCGCTGGCACTACTTCATCGATTACGGCTGCTGGGCACAGTACAGCTTCATCATCACCGGCAACATATACTTCCATTCCGTGCTCTTCTATTCCAAGGACGAAGATGCCATCAACAGGATATCGGTCAACAACCTGGGACGCCCCGTGTCGCACGGATGCGTGCGCCTGCCGGTAGAGGACGCGAAGTGGATCTTTGAAAACTGTGAGAAGGGAACGACCGTCGTCATCTATTGACGCGCGCCGACTTGGATGATGCCATGTATGACGAATTGACGGAGGTCGACATCCGCAAGATGCAGGAGGAGATCGACTACAAGATGCGCGTCGTGCGCCCGAAGTGCGTGGAGGACCTGAAGACCGCGCGCGCGTTCGGCGACCTGAGCGAGAACTACGAGTATAAGGCCGCCAAGCAGGAGCTGCGCCGTTGTGACAGCCGGCTGCGCTATCTGCGCCGGATGATCGACACGGCGAAGGTCATAAAGCCCGTCAGCCGCGACGACCGCATAGGGCTTTTCGACAAGGTGACGATATGGTTCGAAGAGGAAGACGAGACCGAGACCTATACCATCGCCACGACGCTGCGCGAGGATGTGCTCAAGGGCATCATCAGCAAGGAATCGCCCCTGGGCAGGGCGCTGATGGGCAAAAAGACGGGTGACCGCGTACAGGTCAGGGTCAACGACGATTATGCCTATCACGTCGAGATCAAAGAGGTCGAAAAGGGCAGCGACGACGCATCGCTGCCGATCAGGTCGTTTTGACGGGGAGATACAAACAGGGGCGACGCCACGGCAGGATCGTGACGCCGCCCCTGTTTTACATACTCAAAGCCCGTACAGCGCGGAGAACTTGTCCTTCAGATAGGTCGTATACTTCGACGGGTCGAAGGGCGCCTCGAATACGTTCTTGAACACGTCCGCCGGCGCGTAGAGCTTTCCGTAGCGATGCAGGCGCTGCCTGAGCCACGCCGTGATCGGCGCGATGTCGCCCTTGGCCACCAGCGCGTACACGTCCATATCCTGCTGCATGCGCTCCAGCATCTGCACGCCATAGGCGCTGCCCAGCGCGTAGGAGGGGAAGTAGCCCACGAGGCCGCTGGCCCAGTGCGTGTCCTGCAGCGCGCCGCGGCGGTCATCGGGCACGGTGACGCCCAGGACCTCGTGCATGAGCCTGTTCCACTCGCCGGGTATGTCCTTGACCTTCAGCGCGCCCGACAGCATGCGCTTTTCCAGCTCGTAGCGCACCAGCACGTGCAGGCCGTAGGTCAGCTCGTCCGCCTCGGTGCGTATCAGAGAGGGCTCGGCCACGTTGAAGGCGCGGTACAGCATCTGCGGCGTGACGCCCTGCAGCTGCGCGGGGAAGAGCTCCTGCATGATGGGCAGTACGGCGTGGCAGAACGCCTCGCTGCGTCCGATCAGGTTCTCGTAGAAGCGGCTCTGGCTCTCGTGTATGCCCGTGGTCGAGCCGCCAGCGGCGTAGGTGCCCTCCAGCTCATCGCCGGAGCCCAGCTCGTACATCGCGTGGCCGCCCTCGTGTATCACGGAGAACATGCTCGCCGTGACGTCATTCTCGAAGTAGTGCGTCGTGATGCGCACGTCGTGTTTGTTGAGGCCCTCCGTGAAGGGATGCTCCGTCTCGCCTATGGAGCAGTCGTCCCTGTTCAGCTGCATGAGCGCCATGAGCCTGTCGGAGAACGCGCGCTGCCGTTCTATGGGGAAGCATCCGTGCAGGAAGCTGTCGTCCGGGCGCGGCCGGCCCTTGATCTCGAGTATCAGCGGCGTCAGCTCCGTCCTGAGCAGATCGAAGAAGGGATCCAGGTCCGCCATGCACGCGCCCTCTTCATAGGTGTCCAACAGCACGTCATAGGGCGCCTTCGTGGGATCCTTGCGCTGCGCGTAGCGGATGTTGTAGTCTATGATCCTCTCAAGGTACGGCGCGAACGCGGCGTAGTCGTTTGCGGGCTTCGCGACGTGCCATACGCCGGAGGCCTCCGCAAGCAGCTGCTGATAGTCCATGTACTCCTTCGCGGGGATCAGCGTCAGGTCGTCGGCGTCGCGCCTGATCAGCGTCACGCGCCGCCTCGTGCAGTCGTCGAGCTGGTCGGCGCTGGCGGAAAGCGTGTCGATCAAGTCGCGCGTCTTCGCGCCGGTGAGCAGCTCGTGTTCTATGCCCGCAAGATACGCCGTGGTCTTGCCGCGGCCGACGGCGGAGTTGCGCGGCGCGATGGTCTCGCCGTCATAAGAGAGCACGCCTATCGCGTGGCGGCAGACCGCAAGTGTCGATTCCAGATCCCTGAGCGCTTCAAGCGCCTTGTTCAGTTCCATGGCTGTCATGTTCCTTTCTGTTTTACGTATTTCTTCGTATGTCATGCGAAGCGCCGCAGCGCGTCGCGCTGTTCGGGCGTGATCTCCGCGCTGCCGGACTCGCTGAGCATGAGCACCTGCTCGACCTTGCTCGCGCCCGTGAGCGCGAACGTGGGGAAGGGCTGGCAGGTCAGGTACGCCACGGCGATGGCGCCGATCGAGAGCCCCGTCTCCAGCGACAAAGCCTTCGCGCGGCGGTATATCTCCAGGTTCCCGTCGCAAAAATAGCGGCGGCGCGCCTTGTCGCTCAGGCCTTCCGCGCCGAGCTGATCCAGCTTGCTCAGGAATCCCTTGGCCTGCGAGGAAAAGCAGCAGCAGACCATGCCCGTATCGTGGTGCATGCGCCACGTCTCCGCGTCCATGGCGACCAGCGTCGGGTCCTCGACGTTGATCTGTTCGGCAAGGCTGAAGCGCGGCTGGTTCGCGGAAAGGGGCGTGAGCCCGTGATCGCGCGCGTACTGATTGGCCTCGAGTATGCGCCGCGGACGCCAGTTGGACACGCCCAGAAGCTTTGTATAGCCGTCCTCGACCAGCGACTGCAGGGTCTCCATGATGTCGCCCACGGGGCGGGAAACGTCGTCGCGGTGCAGCCAGTACACGTCCACGTGGTCGGTCCGGAGCGCCTCGAGGCTTGCTTGCATGTCGCTTCGCACGCTCTCGCGGTCGAGCCGCCCGATGTCCATCGTATCAAGGCGCGGGTGCCCGCCCTTCGTGCTCAGGAATATGTCGTCGCGGCAGCCGCGCGCGCTGAGCCAGCGGCCTATGACCTGTTCGCTCAGGCCTTCCCTGGGCGTGGTGAAGTCGCCGTACACGCGCGCCGTGTCGATGAAGTTGCCGCCCACGGACACATAGGCGTCCATCAGGTCGAAGGCCAGCGCCTCGGGCGTCAGGCATCCGAAGTCGCTCGACCCCAGCGCGACCACGGTCACGTCACGCTCGCCGAATCTGTGCGTCCTCATGTCAGCCCTCCTGTTCGACGGAAGCGTATTCGGAGTATTCGCCGCCCTCCGGCTCGGACCAGCACATGAATATGCCCTGCCGTCCGTCCACAGTGAACACGTAGAATTCGATGGTGGTGCCTATGCCGCTCCAGGCGTACAGCTCGGACGCGGTCAGATGTATGTCGCCCGCGCGCGCGTCGCTGTCCGGCGCGGTGTTGTTCGAGCCGGCCGCGTCGTCCGCCAGCGCCTCGAAGAAGCCCGCCTCCGTCTGCTCGTGGGTCGAGTATTCCATGACCCACTGGCCGTAGCCGCCGATCGGTATGTTGTTCATCTGTTTGAAGCTCATGTCCACGCGCGCGTGGCTTGCGTCGAACATGTTGATCGTCTGCAGTATCGTGCGGTCCTGCGCGGCGGCCGCCCACACTTCCGCGTAGCGCACGGCGGGGGCGGACTCGGCGGTCGCCGCAGCGGCGGCGTCCTCCGTGCCTGCGGGCGCGGGCGCGTCCGCGGCAGACAGGTATTCCATGAGTATGTAGCCGCGCGCGCCCTGGTATTCGCAGTAATAGAAGCGGTCGTCCCTGCAGTCATAGGCCTGCACGGACGCGCCCAGCGGCACCTTCGTCACGCGGTCGGACTGCGTGGAAGGGGAGGCGCGCAGCGAGACCCATTCGTCGCAGTTCACGACGGTCATCGTGCCCAGCGGGGCGAAGTCGCTGAGCTCCGCGCAGGCGCAGAAAGTGAAAAGCAGCATGAGTGTGACGAGCAGCGAGAGCATCTTGTTCGACATGATGAAGCCTCCTTGTGGACATTGCGGTCTGCGTGTATGGAAAGGGAGGGCGCTTCCCGCTTTGGAAGCGCCCTCCCTTTCTATGGGGCAGCGATGCGCAGGGCCGAACCTACGGGAGCGTGGCCGAGGCCGCTGCGCCTATGAGCGCCACATGACGCTGCGATAACGGCTTATACCTCGGGCTCCAGCACGCCGTAGCTGTCATCGTTGCGGCGGTAGAGCACGCAGACGCTGCCGGAGTCCTCGTTCTGGAACAGGAAGAAGTTGTGGCCGAGCAGCTCCATCTGCGTGATGGCATCCTCGACGGACATGGGCTTGACGGGGAAGCGCTTCGTGCGCACCACGTCGTAGCGCGGCTCCTCGAATTCGACGGCCTCCTCGGCGGGCGCCTCGAGCTCGTTGGTGCGGATGCGCTTTTCGAGCTTCGTGCGGTGGCGGCGGATCTGGCTTTCCAGCTTGTCGACCGCGCGGTCGATGGAGAGGTACATGTCATTGGAGGATTCCTCGGCGCGGAGTATCACGCCGTCCACGCTTACGGTGACCTCGACGATGTTCTGCGCACCCTTCGCCTGCTTGAAGCGGATGGACGCCTCCGGCTCGTCGCGGAAGTAGCGCTCGAGCTTGCCGAGCTTCTTTTCCACACGCGCCTTCAGGCTGTCGGAGACTTCCATGGCCTTGCCACTGTAGGTGTACTTCATGTTCATCGCTCCTTTTAAGTGAAATGACAGGCGGAACGGTATGTTCGTAACGTTCCGATGTAATCATTCTACATTGCCGGGACAAATTCCTGCATGGTCGGCAGTATTTTTTAAAAGAATGTAATCCGACGGGATGCGCGTCAGAGCTTGCGCACGCCGAGACAGCGCATGGCGTTCAGCACGGCCAGTATCATCACGCCCACGTCCGCGCCGATCGCGAGCCACATGTTGGCAAGGCCCGCGGCGCTCAGTATCAGGCAAATGGCCTTCACGCCCAGCGCGAACACGATGTTCTGTCTGACGATCGACAGGCACTTGCGGGATATGCGTATGGCCTTGGCGATCTTCATCGGGTCGTCGTCCATCAGCACGATGTCCGCGGCCTCTATGGCGGCGTCGCTGCCCAGCGCGCCCATGGCGATGCCTATGTCCGCGCGCGCGAGCACGGGCGCGTCGTTGATGCCGTCGCCCACGAACGCAAGCTTCTTGCCGTTGCCGCTCTCGGACAGCAGCTTTTCGACGCATGCGACCTTGTCCTGGGGCAGCAGCTCCGCGTGGTATTCCGTGAGCCCGACATCCCTTGCGACGCGCGCCGCGGCCGCCTCGCGGTCGCCCGTGAGCATCACGACCTTCTCCACGCCCGCGCGCTTCAGCGCCTGCATGGCGTCGCGGGACTGCTCCTTGAGGGCGTCGTCGATCACGATGTGGCCCGCGTATGCGCCGTCCACCGCCATGTGTATCACTGTGCCCGTATGGTGACAGGGTATGAACGGCACGCCCAGCCGCGTCATGAGCCTTTCGTTGCCCACGGCCACTTCCATGCCGTCGATCTGCGCGATGACGCCGTGGCCGCTCAGCTCCTCAAGGCCGTGTACGCGCGACGGATCGGGCTTTTTGCCGTAGGCCTTCGCAAGGCTCAGCGCGATGGGGTGCGACGAATGGCACTCCGCGTGCGCGGCCAGCTCGAGCAGCCTTTCCGCTTCGATGGGGTTGTGGTGCACGGCGGTGACCTCGAAGCTGCCCTTGGTGATGGTGCCCGTCTTGTCGAACGCGACCGTGCGCACCTGTGCAAGGGCCTCGAGGTAATTGGAGCCCTTGATCAGTATGCCCTGGCTGCTCGCGCCGCCTATGCCCGCAAAGAAGCTCAGCGGCACGCTTATGACGATCGCGCAGGGGCAGCTGATGACCAGGAACGCGCAGGCGCGCATGAGCCAGCTGCGCCAGAGCGCGCCTATGCCACCGTATCCGGCCAGTCCCACGCCGGTGATCCAAATGAAAAGCGGCGGCAGTACGGCGAGCGCCAGCGCGGCATAGCACACGAAGGGTGTGTACACGCGCGCGAAGCGCACGATGAAGTTCTCGGACTGCGACTTGTTCGAGGCCGCGTTCTCGACAAGCTCCAGTATCCTGGAGGCCGTGGATTCGTCGAACGACGCGGTCGTGCGCAGCTTGATGAGCCCGCTTATATTGATCGAGCCGGACAGCACCCTGTCGCCGGGCCCGATGTCCACAGGCGCGCTCTCCCCGGTCAGTGCGCCGGTGTTCACGGAGGACGTGCCCTCCACGACCACGCCGTCGATCGGCACGCGCTCGCCCGGCTTAACGACGATCTCGGTGTCCGGTTCGACGTCGTCCGGATCGACGCGCGTGAGCGTGCCGTCGTCCGAGGGGATGTTCGCGTAGTCAGGACGTATGTCCATGAGCTCGGAGATGTTCCTGCGGCTTTTGCCCACGGCGACGGACTGGAACAGCTCGCCCACCTGATACAGCAGCATGACAGCCACGCCCTCGCCCCATTCGCCCAGCGCGATGGCGCCTATGGTGGCGATGGTCATCAGAAAGCATTCGTCGAACACCCTGCGGTTCCTGATGCCGTGGAACGCCTTCTTCAATATGTCGTATCCGACGGTGAGATAGGGGATGAGGAACAGCATGAAAAGCGCCCACTTTGGCAGGCCGGTCTCGACGATGCCTTCCGATATGAGCCATAGCGGTATGAAGAACGCGGCCGCTATGACGATGCGCACGAGCAGATCCCTTTGCTTTTTGTTGAACACGTCGCTCATCCCCTTACATATGCTTTGTCTCTTCTTACAGATAGACCTCGCAGTCGGCCTCCGCCTTCTTGCAGTTTGCGCGCACGTCCTGCATGACCTGCGCGGGGTCCGTGCCCTCGTCGAACTCGACCTTCATCTTGAGCGTCATGAAGCTCACGGTGCAGTCCTTGACGCCGGGCGTCTTCTTCGCGGCCTCTTCCATCAGGTTGGCGCAGTTCGCGCAGTCCACTTCGATCTTGTAGCTCTTCTTCATGACAGTATCCTCCCGTTCGTTCATTCGCTTATGTGTTCCATGCCCTGGCTGATGATCGTATGCACGTGATCGTCGTCCAGCGCGTAGAATATCGTCTTGCCGTCCCTGCGCGCGCGCACCAGGTGCGCGTTCTTGAGTATGCGCAGCTGGTGCGATATGGCCGACTGCGTCATGTTGAGCAGCGACGCGATGTCGCACACGCACATCTCCGATTCGAACAGCGCGTAGAGTATGCGTATGCGCGTGGTGTCGCCGAACACCTTGAAAAGCTCTGAAAGCTCGTACAGGCTTTCCTCCTCGGGCATGTCCGGCCGCACGCGCTCGATGATGTCCGTATGGGTCAGTATCTCGTCGCAGCGCTCCGCGTACTGATGGGGGACCATGCTCCTCACCTCCAAACATGTGAACATCTGTTCATGTGTTTATTATAGCGCGTATGTCGTTGCTTGTCAAGGGGCTGGCACAACTTAATCAAGTTATAATTGACTAATAGTATATATCTACGCTATACTTCATGGCAACTGAACAGGCGGGGGACGGGGCGCCGTCCCTCAGCCGGGCCGCATGGGCGGCAGTGGCATGACCGCGGGACAGTGTATGCTGTGCCGCTTTTCTTTATACAGGGAGATGAGAATGATGGATATAGAGAAGACGGATATGAACGTTTCGACCGTGTCGAACACGGAAGAGGCGACGCGCGCCTCCGCGCTGAGCGTGCTTGCGAACGTGCTGCTTACGGGCTTCAAGCTCGTGTCGGGCATTGTCGCGCATTCCGCCGCGATGGTCTCGGACGCCGTGCACTCCGCCTCGGACGTGTTGAGCGGGCTGATCGTGATCGTCGGCGTGCGCATGGCGGGGAGGAAGGCGGACAGGTCGCATCCCTACGGGCACGAGCGCTTCGAGTGCGTGGCCGCGATCGTGCTCTCGACGATACTGGCCATGGCGGGCGGCATGATCGGACTGAACGCCGTGCGCGCGCTCAGAAGCTTCGAGGCACAGGCGGCGCCGGGGCGGCTGGCGCTCATCGCCTCCGTCGTGTCCATCGCCGTCAAGGAGGGCATGTACTGGGCCATGCGCGGCAAGGCTAAGAAGCTGGGTTCGACCGCGCTGATGGCCGAGGCCTGGCACCACAGGAGCGACGCGCTGTCCTCCGTAGGCGCGCTGATCGGCATCGCAGGCGCGCGGCTGGGATATCCGCGGCTCGAGCCCGTGGCGAGCCTTGTGATCTCGGTGTTCATATTGAAGGCGGCCGTGGAGATATTCCGCGACGCGATAGACAGGATGGTCGACAGGGCGTGCGATCCCAAGCTGGAGGATGGCATAAGGCAGTGCGTGCTCGAAAACGAGGGCGTGCGCCGCGTGGACCTGCTTCAGACGCGCATGTTCGGGAATCGCATCTACGCGGACGTGGAGATCGCCGTGGACGGGAGCATGTGCCTCAGGGACGCGCACGACATTGCCGAGCGTGTGCACGCCGGCATCGAGCAGGCCTTCCCGCAGGTCAAGCACATCATGGTGCACGTGAATCCCGCGTGAACGATTTTGCAAAGCATGTGCGCTAAATCGCAACGGATGATAAGAAAATTGCTTGATTTTGATTTATCATTTCGGCATTTAGACACAAATCGTGCTATAGGGCTATTGACAACAAGTTGAACTGATGCTAAAATATTCATGCTGATGTTATGGATCTATTATCCGTAACACACAAATCCAATCAAAGGAGTGTCATCATTCATGAAGAAGATCCTTGCAGTACTCGTTTGCGCGCTCATGCTCGTGGCGAGCATGTCCGCTCTGGCTGAAGGCCAGATCGTCGGCGTCTCGATGCCCACGAAGGACCTGCAGCGCTGGAACCAGGACGGCGACAACATGAAGTCGGAGCTGGAAGCGGCCGGCTATCAGGTGGACCTGCAGTACGCCTCCAACGACGTGCAGACCCAGCTCTCTCAGGTCGAGACCATGATCTCCAACGGCGCGGAAGTGCTGGTCATCGCCGCGATCGAAGGCTCCTCCCTGGGCGAGGCGCTTGAGATGGCTGCCGACAACGACATCCCGGTCATCGCCTATGACCGCCTGCTGATGGACTCTGACGCAGTGTCCTACTACGCCACCTTCGACAACTACATGGTAGGCACCGTTCAGGGCACCTACATCAAGGATACCCTGGATCTGGACAACGCGGAAGGCCCCTTCAACATGGAGATCACCGCGGGCGATCCCGGCGACAACAATGCCGGCTACTTCTATCAGGGCGCGATCGACGTGCTGCAGCCCTACATCGACGCGGGCAAGCTGGTCGTCGTTTCCGGCCAGACCGCGTTCAGCGATGTCGCCACCCCCACCTGGGGCACCGACGTTGCGCAGAAGCGCGCTGAGAACATCCTGTCCTCCTACTATGCCGACGGCACCAACGTCGACGTGTGGCTCTGCTCCAACGACTCCACCGCGCTGGGCGTCGAGAACGCACTGGCGGCCAACTACACCGGCACCTATCCGATCATCACCGGTCAGGACTGCGACATCTCCAACACCAAGAACATGATCGCCGGCAAGCAGAGCATGTCCGTGTTCAAGGATACCCGCACCCTGGCGGCGCAGGTCGTCAAGATGGTCGGCCAGATCCTGAACGGCGAAGAAGTCGACGTGAACGACACCGAGACCTACAACAACGGCGTCATCACCGTTCCGTCCTTCCTCTGCGAGCCCGTGTTCGCGGATGCCGAAAACTACAAGGAGCTCCTGATCGACTCCGGCTACTATACCGAGGATCAGCTGCAGTAATACAGCACAGAGCTTCCTGAAGCCCATATGCAGGCGGGCCTGACCCGCCTGCATATTTCAATGAACACCATTCGAGACGGAAAGCTGGTGGCGGACCATGGCGAACATCCTGTTGGAAATGCGGAACATCACAAAGACTTTCCCCGGCGTCAAAGCGCTGGACAATGTCAACCTGCAGGTGGAACAGGGCGAGATACACGCCCTTGTCGGGGAAAACGGCGCCGGAAAGTCTACGCTCATGAACGTATTGAGCGGCATCTATCCCTACGGCACCTACGAAGGCGACATCGTCTACAATGGCGAGGTCTGCAAATTCTCGACCATCAAGGACTCCGAGAAGAAGGGCATCGTCATCATCCATCAGGAGCTGGCCCTGGTCCCGGAGATGACGATCGGCGAAAACATGTACCTGGGCAACGAGCGCGGCAAGAGGTTTGCGATCGACTGGAACACCACCTACGCCGAGGCGGACAAGTATCTGAAGATGGTGGGCCTGACCGAGAGCTCCAAGGTACAGGTCAAGACCATAGGCACGGGCAAGCAGCAGCTTGTGGAGATCGCCAAGGCGCTGGCCAAGAACGCGAAGCTTTTGATACTGGACGAGCCGACTTCCTCGCTGAACGAGGAGGATTCGCGCGCGCTGCTGGACCTCATGCTCTCCTTCAAGAAGCAGGGCATGACCATGATCATCATCACGCACAAACTGAACGAGGTCGCGTACGTCGCGGACAAGATCACCGTGATACGCGACGGCACGACCATCGAGACGCTGGACAACCGCGGTCCGGAGCCCATCTCGGAGGAGCGCATCATACGCGGCATGGTCGGCCGCGAGATGACCAACCGCTTCCCCAAGCGGCAGGGCGTGAAGATCGGCGAAGTGAACATGGAAGTGCGCAACTGGACCGTGCATCACCCGCTGTACCCGGAGCGCAAGGTCGTTGACGACGTGTCGTTTTACGTGCGCAAGGGCGAGGTCGTGGGCATATACGGCCTCATGGGCGCGGGCCGCACGGAGCTTGCCATGTCGATATTCGGACAGTCCTACGGCGTCAACTTCTCCGGCGAACTGCTGATCGACGGGCATCCCGTGAAGATGAAAAAGAGCGTGACCGACGCGATCAAACACAAGATCGCCTACGTCACGGAGGATAGAAAGGGCAACGGCCTTGTGCTTTCACAGTCCATAAGGGTCAACACGTCGCTTGCGAACCTGGACAACATCTCCAATCGCTCCGTGATCGACCAGGACAAGGAGCACGCCGTGGCGGAGGAATACCGCGAAAAGCTCAGCATCAAGACGCCCACGGTGGAACAGCTGGTGGGCAACCTGTCCGGCGGCAACCAGCAGAAGGTGCTGCTGGCCAAGTGGATGTTCGCCGAGCCGGACATACTG
>SVGK01000297.1:1518-3313 GCA_015056395.1 Clostridiales bacterium | reverse complement strand
TCTCGTCGCTGTCGGCGGCTTCGATCACCAGGGAATCCTCGGCGGGGTTCAGGCCGGCTTCAAGCGCGTAGTTGCCGTTGATGACGGCGGCCTCGACGTCCTCCAGGTGATGGGTGATCTCCTCGGCGGCCAGCTCGAACAGCGTCAGGTTCTTCGGGTTCTCGGCCACGTGGCTAAGGTCGTAGAGGTCCTCGGTCTCGGACAGCGTGATCAGGCCGTTGTCCGCCAGCAGCTTCAGCGCGCGGGACTCGTTGGAGCCGTCGTTGGGGATCGCGATGGTCGCGCCCTCGGGGATCTCGTCCACGGAGGCGTAGGCCGCGCCGTACAGGCCCATGGGCTCCAGATGGATGCCCTTGACCTCGACCAGGTGCAGGCCGCGCGACTCGTTCTGCTCCTGCAGATAGCGCAGCGTCTGGAAGTAGTTCGCGTCGAGCTCGCCGTCCTCAAGCGAGGTGTTCGGCAGCACGTAATCGGTGAAGGGGATGACCTCGACCGTCCAGCCGGCGGCCTCGAGCTTGGGCTGCACGACAGCTTCGACGATCTCCTCGTGCGGCACGACGGTCACGCCGATGGTGATCTTGTTGTCGTCGCCGTCCGGCGCGGGGATCTCGGCGGCGAATGCGGTCAGGGACAATACCAGCAGTATGGCCAAAAGGCTCGAAATAACGTTGCGAAGCTTCATGATGATCTCCTCCTGTATGATTCGGTATTGGTCTTGATACTCAGGCGCGGCATGCTGTCCGTCACATTCGGTTCAGGCTCAGCAGCACGGCGTGCCATCTCTTTCCGTAGGACACTGCAAGCGCTCCTTTCGATCGACTGAAAGGATTTTACCACAGCCGTGCGCGATTGTCCAATACCATAAACGGATAATGACTTATAGACAAAATCTATAGCCGGCTCAGTCGAATTTGATGTGGCAGTATCCGCCAGGGTTCTTTTCGAGGTACTTCTGATGGTATTCCTCAGCGGAATAGAAGTTCTCGAGCGGCTTGAGCTCGACCGCGATGGGTCGGTCGTATCCCTTCGCCAGCGCGTCCAGCGCGGCGCGCGCGATGGCCTCGTCCGCGGGATCAACGAAGTATATGCCCGTGCGGTACTGCACGCCATCGTCCTCGCCCTGCTTGTTCACGCTGGTGGGGTCGATCACCCTGAAGTAATCCTGGAGCAGCTTTTCAAGCGGCAGCGCCTCGTCGTCGAAGAGTATCCTGACGGTCTCGGCGTGGCCCGCGTGGTGCTTGACCTCCTGATAGGAGGGGTTCGCCGTGGGGCCGTTGGCATAGCCGACCTCCGTCTCCTTCACGCCCTTGATCATGTCAAAGTACTTCTGGCAGCCCCAGAAGCAGCCGCCGGCGAGATAGATCGTGTGCATCATCTGTGCATACCTCCTTCATGGGGAAGAGTATAACACGCCGCGGGTGCGATTGGCAAGTGAAAAAACTTGATTCTACTGATTTGTTCATGTATAATAGTTCCAAATCGACCGCCGTACATCCCATATGACAGACGATTCGAAAGGAGCGTGATCATACATGACCGATAACCGCGCGGGCCGCACGCCGGAAGAACAGCTTTTGCTGATGAACGATCTGCTCACGTACATGCCCGCGATGGTCTTTTCCAAGGACGCGGAGACGGGCGTGTATCAGTCCTGCAACCAGTCCTTTGCCGAGTACTGCCACAAGGCGCGTCCAGAGGATGTCGTGGGCCTCACGGATCACCAGATATTCGACCGCGCGACCGCCGATCACTTCGTGGAGGACGACCGCATCGCCGCCGCCATGGACGAGCCGCA
>SVGK01000297.1:0-1418 GCA_015056395.1 Clostridiales bacterium | reverse complement strand
CACCAGATATTCGACCGCGCGACCGCCGATCACTTCGTGGAGGACGACCGCATCGCCGCCGCCATGGACGAGCCGCACGTGTTCATAGAGGATGTGCCAGACGCCGCGGGACACATGCGGCATTTCCAGACGACAAAGGTCAGATTTCTCAACAGTATGACGAACCGCCTGTCGACCCTGGGCCTGTGCGTGGACGTGACCGTGATGGCCTGGCTGAAGTCCGGCGAGGTGGAGACGCAGGTCAAGCAGCAGGAATCGCTGCGCCACAGGGACCTACAGCTGCAGCTGCACGAGGAAGAGCTGCTGCGCCTTGAGATGGACAAGATGATCACGGCGCTGGCGTCGGACTACCGCTGCGTCTACCACGTCGACCTGGACAGCGACGACGCGGTCTGTTACCGCGCCGACCCGAACGACCCTGAGCAGACGGCCGAGGGCGTGCACTTCCCGTTCCGCGAGCGCTTTGCGTGGTATGCGGAGCACAGCGTGGCGGAGAGCTATCGCGAGGGTTTCCTTGCATTCATCGATCCAGACAACATACGCGCGGCGCTTGCTGCGCACGAGATCATCAGCTATCGCTACCTGGCGGAACGCGGAGACAGGTCTTATTTCGAGATGATACGAATGGCCGGCGTGCGCCACGCGGTGGACAGGGACGACAATACCGTACACGCCGTGGGGCTGGGCCTCACGATCATAGACGCGGAGATGCGCGATACGATGGCGAAGAACCAGGCGCTCGCGGAGGCGCTGGAGGCGGCGCAGGCCGCCAACAGGGCCAAGACCTCGTTCCTGTCGAGCATGAGCCATGAGATACGCACGCCCATGAACGCGATCATAGGGCTGGACAGCCTTGCGCTCAAGGACGAGGGCATATCGCCGCGCACGCGCGAATACCTTGAGAAGATCGGAGGCTCCGCGCGCCACCTGCTGGGCCTCATCAACGACATATTGGATATGAGCCGCATAGAATCCGGGCGCCTGGTGCTGCGCAAGGAGGAATTCTCGTTTAGCGCCATGCTGGAGCAGATCAACACGATGGTCATGGCGCAGTGCGCGGACAAGGGGCTCGGGTTCGAGTGCCGTATACAGGGACATCTGGACGAGTACTACATCGGCGACGACATGAAGCTCAAGCAGGTGCTCATAAACATATTGAGCAACGCGATCAAGTTCACCGACGCGCCAGGCCGCGTGACTTTCGAGGTGGAGGAGACCGCCTCGTTCGACGAGCAGGCGACGCTTGTGTTCGTCGTGCGCGATACGGGCATAGGCATGAGCCCGGAGTTCCTGCCGAAGGTGTTCGATTCGTTCACGCAGGAGGACAGTTCCCGCAACAGCAAATACGGCAGCACCGGGCTGGGCATGGCGATCACGAAGAACATCGTGGAGATGATGAACGGCACGGTCGCCGTCGA
>SVGK01000296.1 GCA_015056395.1 Clostridiales bacterium | reverse complement strand
ATAATAACGACCCGCGATAGTGCACCGTTTCATAACCCCTTCGGTGCCTTTCGCAGAAAGGCTGTGTATAAGTATGACGTGTACTTCCGCAACTTCGATCCGGACATGTTCGACGCGAAGGAGCTTGCCCGACAGGCCAGACAGGCGGGCATGAGATACGCCGTGCTGACGACGAAGCACCACGAGGGCTTCTGCCTGTTCGACACCGCATACACGGACTACAAGATCACGAACACGCCCTTCGGACGCGACCTCGTGCGCGAGTTCGTCGAGGCCTTCCGCGCGGAAGGCCTCAAGGTCGGGTTCTACTACTCGCTGCTGGACTGGCACCACCCGGACTTCACCATAGATATGCACCATCCCAGACGGGACGACCCGGACGCCTTCGAACAGAACCGCGGGCGCGACATGAAGAGGTACGCGCAGTACATGCGCGACCAGGTGACAGAGCTTTTGACCGATTACGGAAGAATAGACATACTCTGGTACGACTTTTCATATTCGGACCTGCACGGCACGGGGGACAGGAGCTGGATGCGCGGCAAGGGCCGGGACGACTGGGAGGCGGAGGCGCTGATCGCGCTGACGTGAAGGCTGCAGCCAGGCATACTGATCGACAACCGCACGGGCATCGAGCAGGACATCTATACGCCGGAGCAGTTCCAGCCGAAGGAGTGGCTCAGACACCCCGAAACGGGCGAGCTTGTCACGTGGGAGGCCTGCCAGACCTTTTCTGGTTCGTGGGGCTACTACCGCGACGAGCAGACATGGAAGAGCCCGGAGATGCTGATACGCATGCTGGTCGAAACGGTATCGCTGGGCGGGAACCTGCTCATGAACGTGGGGCCCACGGGTCGCGGCTGCCTTGACAGGCGCGCGGAGGACGCGCTCAAGGTGTTCGCGGATTGGATGCGCTTCAACGGTCGCTCGATCTACGGCTGCACGATGGCCGAACCGTCTCTCATTGCGCCGGCGGACTGCCGCTATACGCAGAGCGCGGACGGCGCGCGCCTGTACCTGCACCTGTTCGCCTATCCATTCGGGCACGTGGTGCTCAAAGGGCTTGCGGGCCGGGTCGAATACGCGCAGTTCCTGCACGACGGCAGCGAGGTCCTCTTCACCGAGGGCGGCATGGAGCACTTCGGCGAAGGCCTGCCCGAGGGGGACGACCTGCTCGTGCTCAAGCTGCCGCCGGTGAAGCCGGACTGCCTGGTCCCCGTGATCGAGCTGATCCTGAAGTGACATGATCGAGCTGATCCTGAAGTGACATGACGCTTTACACTTCGGCTCTCTTGTGTTAAAATATAGGAGAAAGGCGGTGAGGTCATGCTTGAGACATTGAAGCAATGGGTGCTTGAGAGCAAGCGGATCGTGTTCTTTGGCGGCGCGGGCGTTTCTACGGAGAGCGGGATACCGGATTTCCGCTCCGTCGACGGCCTCTACAACCAGAAATACGACTATCCGCCGGAGGCCATATTGAGCCACGATTTCTTTCTGCGCAAGCCGGAGGAGTTCTTCCGTTTTTACCGCGACAAGATACTGATCGACGGCGTCGAGCCGAATCCCGCGCACTACAAGCTCGCGCAGTGGGAGCGGGAGGGACGTCTGACCGCCGTCATCACGCAGAACATCGACGGCCTGCACCAGAAGGCGGGCAGCAGGAACGTGCTCGAACTGCACGGCTCCATACACCGCAACTACTGCATGCGATGCCGCAAGTTCTACTCGGGCGGGGACATCATGAAGACCGAGGGCGTGCCCAGGTGCTCCTGCGGCGGACTGATCAAGCCCGACGTGGTGCTCTACGGCGAGTCGCTCGACAGCGATGTGCTCGAAAGGTCCATGCAGGCGCTGCACGACGCGGATATGCTGATCATAGGCGGTACGTCGCTGAGCGTGTACCCGGCGGCGGGGCTGATAGACCTGTACAGGGGCGATAAGCTGGTGCTCTGCAACAAGACGCCCACGCCGCAGGACGCGCGCGCGGATCTGATACTGCGCGACCCGATCGGCCAGGTATTTTCACAGCTGCCGTGACTAAGCGCATCGCGGGTTTCCCGCCCGTATGCGCGTCGGACGCGCGCGTGCTGATACTGGGCACGATGCCCTCGGTCAAGTCGCTTGAACAGGCGTTCTACTACGGGCATCCGCGCAACGCGTTTTGGCCGATCATGGCGGATGTACTCAACGCGCCGCTGCCGACCACGCGGGAGGAGAAGGCGGCGCTCATCACGGTCAACGGCATAGCGCTATGGGACGTGTGCGCCGAATGCGTGCGCCCCGGCTCGCTGGATTCCGACATACGCGACGTCGTGCCGAACGACATCCCCGCGCTGTTCGCCGCCTGCCCGCGCATAAGCCGCGTGCTCTTCAACGGCGCCGCGGCGGAGAAGCTGTATCGAAAACACATCGGCCCACTGCCCGAGGGCTGCGCCTCAAGGCGCATGCCCTCGACCAGTCCGGCTTACACGATGCCCTATGCGCAGAAGCTTTCGCGCTGGCGGGCTGCATTGGAGGAGGTACTATGGCTGAACAGGCAAGGCTGACCCCCGTGGACATCATTCGCAAGAAGCGCTTCGGCGGGGAGCTCAACGAGACGGAGATACGCGCCTTCGTGCGCGGGGTGGTGGACGGCACGTTCGCGGACTACCAGATCACCGCGCTCTTGATGGCGATATGCATAAACGGCATGACCGACCGCGAGACGCTGGCGCTCACGCTCGCCATGGCGCACTCCGGCGACATGCTCGACCTGAAGGGCATACCCGGCGTGAAGGCGGACAAGCACTCGACCGGCGGCGTGGGGGACACGACATCGCTTATACTGGTGCCGCTGGTCGCCTGCTGCGGCGTCAAGATGGCGAAGATGTCCGGCCGCGGACTGGGCTTCACCGGCGGCACGCTGGACAAGATGGAGAGCATACCGGGCATGTCCATCAGCATGACGATCGACCGCTTCGAAAAGCAGGTCACGGACATAGGCTGCGCGATCATCGGCCAGACGGCGGAGCTCGCGCCGGCGGACAAGGTGCTGTACGCGCTGCGCGACGTGACCGGCACGGTGGACTGCATGCCGCTGGTCGTGTCGAGCATACTCTCAAAGAAGATGGCGGCGGGCTGCGACGTGGTCGTGCTGGACGTGAAGACCGGCTCGGGCGCGATCATGGACACGCCCGAGAAGTCGCGCCAGCTCGCGGAGAGCATGGTGCGCATAGGCAACCTGAGCGGCAAGCGCTTCTCAGCGCTGATCACCGACATGGACCAGCCGCTCGGCAACTACATAGGCAACGCACTTGAGGTCGAGGAGGCCATAGACGTGCTCGCGGGGC
>SVGK01000295.1 GCA_015056395.1 Clostridiales bacterium | reverse complement strand
TGCCCTCGGTGTTCACGCCGCTGCGGTGGAAGGCGATGGGCACGAGGATACGCCCCGTGGACAGCCGCACCACCCGGTCGTTGTTGACGACTAAGAAGGCCCTGCGGTCGGGGAGCGAAACAGGAACGTGCTTGTAAAACGTCTTTCCCTCGTCGCGTGAGCGGGAAAGGTGATAGCTGTTCGTGCCATCTTCGGGGTGCTTGACAAGGTAGAACAAGCCCAGATCCCCGTTTTCCATGCGCATCAGGGATACGCTCATCACATTTCGCACGCCGTAGAGGCTGGCGGGAAGGAAGAGCTCCGGCTCTGAGAACGTCTCGCCCTCGTCGCTTGAATAACAGGCGACCAGATCACTTGCCGCGTTGTCATGGAAGCTGTGCCGAAACTGCGAATAAACGAAGAGGATGCGGCCGTCGCGAAGGCGGATAAACGCGCCCTCGCTGCAGCGGGCGACTTCCCCGCCGGGGCCGAAGCTCGCGATGACATGATCCTGCATACCTGTGCTCCTCCCGGTCAGATTTCAAACATCGGGGAGACGAGGAAGCTGTACTGCTTCATGGCGCGCCAGCGCTGGGTGTCCATGACCGGCTCATCGAGCTCCGCGAGCGTGTCGAGCTGCCCGTTCACATAGCGCTTGATCGCGTCCTGCACGTCCACGAGGCGGCCGATGACGGCGCCATAGCGCAGCGCCATGACCTCCCAGCCGTTGCGCTTGTAGTCGCGCTCCCAGAGCTCCTTGTGGCTGGCATGCAGCTTGCCATAGGCAAGAACCAGCAGCGGGATGGTTTCGTTGGCGATCCTGGCCAGATATGCCTTGTCGCCGGCGAGATAGCGTTCGCGCAGCTCGCAGAGGATCTGCGCCTTCATGCCGACCACGGCGAACAGATCGCGGGCATAATGGCAGTCAAGGCGATCATAATACGGCGCGAGGATGGCATATGCCTTTTTGCTGCGTTCGAGCACAGCGAGCACGTCCTCCTGCTTCGGGCCCAGCGGATAGAGCAGGTCGCAGTAGACGAGCTTCTTGCCCGGGCGCTCATCGACCGCACCGGGATAGAAGAGGGCGAAGGCGTCATACGCCTCGCGCGCCAGGCCGGAGACGAACTCGCCCGTTCGGGCGACGTCCTCGCGCGTACAGGCGTCGCCGCGCCAGCAGAACTCGGAGAACAGCGCGACCTGATTGAGGGCGAGGAAGTGGTTCGTCTCGTTGCCGTCGTCGCCCCACATCGTCGCAAAGACCGTCTTGACCTTATGCTTGGCGCACATGCGAAGGCCAGGCTCCATCGTTTCCCAGGTGTAATCCACCTGCGGCAGGAAGCCGCTCCACGTCCACACGCCGCCGGCGAAGATGGTGTTTTGCCCCATGCGCGCGTGCTGGGTGAGCATATGGTCATAAAGCTCCTCGTCGGTGCTGTAATAGTCCCAGTAGACCATGTCCACATTGGGGAGGCTGTCGATCACGCTCTGCGGGATGTCGGATTCCTTGTCGTAATACTCGTTGGTCTTGGAGCCGAGGCGGAAGAACATGTCGCTCCACATCATGGGCTTGAAGCCGTATTTCTCGCAAATATCGCACACGCGGCGCACGTGGCGCGCGAGCAGTTCAAAGCGATCGGTCAGGCCGTGCTTCTGCAGATAGCGGCCAAGGCCCACGCCATGCGCCTCGTCCATGCCGATATGCAGGCGGTTTGTGCGCAGGCAGGCGCGCAGCGCGCGGATTTCCGCCTCGATGAAGGCGTAGCTCTCCTCCTCGTCGATGAGCAGGCAGGTCTCATTGTCGCGCAGATGCGCGGCCTTGGGCCACTGCAGGAACTGCTCAAGGTGTGCCAGCGTCTGCATGGAGACGATCAGCTCCATGCCGAGGGAGGCGGCGTAGTCGTCCATCTCGCGCAGCTCTTCCTTGGTATATCTGCCGCGCAGATAGCCAAAGTACGGATACTCCGGCACCTCGTAGGTGTCCTCCAGATACAGCAGGATGCAGTTCATGCCCATCGCGCAGCAGGCGTCCATGTAGCGCTTGACGGAAGAAACCTTCATCACGGCGTTGCGGGAGCAGTCGATCTGGCAGCCGACGGTATCAAACCGCGCTTCCTCGCGGACGTCGACGGTCTGTTTGCCGCTTGAAAGCTCCTGAAACAGGCGCATAAAGCCCCGGGCGAGAGCGGGAATGCTTTCCGCGGCGATGACAGCGTGCGCTGCGTCGCCCACGACGCGAAGGCCGGGTGCCTTCGTCGCTTCGATGGAACCTTCATAGACAAAATCGGTCAGGTCGCTGACCAGGTGCTGCATACGGGCGATGGTGCTGTTGTCAAACATGGAAATTCCTCCCTATGGCGGCAAGATCATTGTTAAGCGCCGGCGGCTGGGCCGCGGCGGGGAAAACGGGCTTACAGACCGAGCGCCTCGGCGTCCTTCGGCTTGGCCAGCAGCCTGTACTCAAACGGGCGCAGCATGGCGCTCGCTTCTTCGTAGTTGCAGGCGATTATGCTCCTGTAGGCGGCGGCCTGCTCGGGGAGCCTGGCGGGCTTTGCCGTCATATTCATGACCGAGACGAGCGCGCGGCCCTCGTGCTCGCGCTTGAAGGCGTAAACCTGCCTGCCCTGACAGAGCGGTTCAAAGCTGCCCTCCATGAGCACCGGGCAGGTCCTGCGCAGCGCGATCATCTTCTTATAGAACGCGGAAATGCCGATGGGGTCGGCGGTGTCGCGCGCGACGGAGATGTGCTTGTGGTTGCCGTTGACCTTGAGCCAGGGCGTTCCGGTCGTGAAGCCCGCGTTCTCGCTCCAGTCCCACTGCATCGGCGTGCGCGCATGATCGCGGCTGGTGCGCATGATCATCTTCCATCGCAGGGCGCGGGGGAGATGCAGCCTGCGGGCGAGCTTATAGATGTTGTGGCTTTCGATGTCGCGGATTTCGCTCATGTCGGCGAAATCGCCGTTCTTCATGCCGATTTCCTGCCCCTCGTAGATGTAGGGCGTGCCGCGCAGCGTCATCACCAGGCCGGCGATCATCTTGGAACAGGCGCGGCGGTGTCCCTGCGAATCGCTGAAGCGGGAGATGAAGCGCGGCTGGTCGTGGTTTTCAAAGTACGTCGCATTCCAGGGAAGGCCCTGCTGCCATTTGGTGATGACCTTCATGAGCTTCCCCGGTACGAGGCGGGTCTTGAACCACTTGACGATCACCTGATCGACCTCCATGTGTTCAAAGGAGAAGACCATGTCAAGCTCCTTGCGCGCGGGATCGGTGAGCAGGCGCGCCTTTTCAAGGTCGACGAATACCGTTTCGCCCACGGTGAATGCGCCGTATGGATCGAGCACCTCGCGGCGCAGGGTGTTGAG
>SVGK01000294.1 GCA_015056395.1 Clostridiales bacterium | reverse complement strand
TCCGTTTGCTATAATGAGCGGGGTGATGCGATATGGATCTGCGCGAAACGATACTTGCCTATGTGCCCGTCAACGAACAGGAGGCGGGGGACAGGGAGCTGATGCTCAGGGCGATGGAGCGGTTCGACGACCTGCTGTTGAGGCAGAACGCCTTCATGCACTTTACCGCCTCCGCCTGGATCGTGGACAGCGCCCGTGCGCACACGGTCATGGTGTGGCACAACATCTACAAAAGCTGGGCGTGGACGGGCGGCCACGCGGACGGCGAGGCCGACCTGCTGCGCGTCGCGTGCCGGGAGGCGGGGGAGGAGACGGGGCTCACGCGCCTTGAACCGCTGTGCGACCAGCCCATATCGCTTGAGATACTGCCCGTATCGGCGCACGTGAAGCGCGGCAGGTTCGTATCGGCGCACCTGCACTTGAACCTGACCTACGCACTGCTGGCCGACGCGGACGAACCGCTCCAGGCCAAGCCGGACGAGAACTCCGGCGTGAAGTGGTTCGGGCTCGAAGAGGCGCTTTCCGCCACGCGCGAGGAGGACATGCGCCCGATCTACGCGAAGCTGAACGAGAAGGTCAGAAGACTTTGACCGACGCCTGCTTGACAAAAGGCGGGCTTTCGGTTATAATCCCGCTATAAGGCAATGATGTCGGTGAGTACCCCGCAGGCGCGCCTCAAAAGAGAGCCCTCCACGGCGCTGAAAGAGGGCAGGCCGCGCGCGGGCGAACATGGCCGACGTAGCCGCCTGACAAGGCGCGTGCGCCGAAGCAGCGACGGGGCCGCCCGTTACAGCGGAAGGCATTGAAAGATGCCGTAAAGAGGTCTCCGGCCAAACGGTCGGAACGAAGAGAAGTGGTACCGCGGAACGTTCACCGCCTTCTCCCCCGCAGGGGAGAAGGCGTTTTTTATGCGTTCGCAGGCGCGGGCCCACACGCAACAGGAGGTAAAGACCATGCCGATCCGCATTCCCGACCATCTGCCGGCCAGCAGAAAGCTTGAGAGCGAGAACATATTCGTCATGCACAACCAGCGCGCGCAGGGGCAGGACATACGCCCGCTGAAGATACTGGTGCTCAATTTGATGCCCACGAAGATCGTCACCGAGACGCAGCTTGCGCGCCTGCTGGGCAACACGCCGCTGCAGGTCGACCTGGAGCTTCTGCGCGTGGCGACGCACCAGCAGAAGAACACGGCCGAAGAGCACATGATCGCGTTCTACAAGACGTTCGACCAGGTGCGGGACAACTATTACGACGGCTTCATCATTACGGGCGCGCCGGTGGAGCACATGCCCTTCGAACAGGTCGAATACTGGGACGAGCTGTGCGGCATGATGGAGTGGTCGAAAAAGCACGTGACCAGCACGTTCCACATATGCTGGGGCGCGCAGGCGGGGCTGTACTACCATTACGGCATACAGAAGCAGCAGCTGCCGGAAAAGCTCTTCGGCGTGTTCCCGCACAGGGTGACGCACAGGGGCTCGATACTGTTCCGCGGCTTCGACGACGTGTTCATGGTGCCGCACTCCCGCCACACGACCGTGCTGCGCGAGGACATCATGCGCGTGCCGCAGCTCAAGATACTGGCCGAGAGCGCGCAGGCGGGCGTGTACGCCGTGTCCACGGACGGCGGGCGGCAGGTGTTCATCACGGGCCATTCCGAATATGATCCGGAGACGCTGGACACCGAATACCGCCGCGACAAGAACGCAGGCCTTCCCATACACGTGCCGGTGAACTACTATCCCGACGACGACGATACGAAGCCGCCCGTGTGCACGTGGCGCTCCGGCGCGAACCTGCTGTATTCGAACTGGCTGAACTACTTCGTCTACCAGTCCACGCCGTATGACCTGAACACGCTGGCGCGCCAGTGAGCAAAAGCCCGGAAAAACTGTTGACACGAACCACGATACATGGTATAATCACTTATATAATCTGGTTTTGAAAACCATATAAGCGAGGTGAGTACCATGCAGATGACGGCAAATGATATGGGAAGGATGCGGAACGAACCGCCCGTTCGTTCGCTGCTCGAGGAGATAGGCAACGCCGTGACGCACGGCGTGGGCGCGCTGTTGAGCATAGCGGGCTTCGTGCTGCTGCTGCTGCGCAGTGACACGCCCGCAAAGCTGCTGGCGAGCTGCTTTTACGGCATCTGCCTGATACTCCTGTTCACGATGAGCTGCCTGTACCACGCCTTCCCGCAGGGCAGCACGGTCAAGAGGCTTTGGCGCAGGTTCGACTACAGCTCGATCTATCTGCTGATCGGCGGGTCGTTCGCGCCGCTGTTCCTGGTGTACTGGGGGAACGCGCTGGGACGCACGCTGTTCATCGTACAGTGGGCGGTGATCGTTGCGGGCATAACGCTGATCGGCGTGTTCGGGCCCGGGCGGTTCAGGAGGCTCCACCTGGCGCTCTACGTGGCGCTGGGCTGGTGCGGGCTCATGTTCCTGCCGGACACCATAAGGAACGAACCCGGGCTGTGCGCGATGATACTCTCGGGCGGCGTGGTGTACACACTGGGCATCATACCGTTCAGGCGGCATACGAAGGGCGCGCACTTCCTGTGGCACTTCTTCGTGCTGGGCGGCGCGCTGATACAGTGGTTCGGCATATACCTGTACGTCTATTGAGAAACGATGAGCGGCACGGCCGGGGGATCCGGCCGTGCCGCTGTCTATGGGCTTCCGATCAGGCTTCGAGCGCGCCTGCGCAGTCCTTGAGAAGGTCTATGACCTTGAGCTGCTGCGGGCACGCGCCCTCGCACTGGCCACACTGTATGCAGTCGCTCGCCTTGCCCCTGCCTCTGGTCTCGTTGGCGTAGCGGCGCTTTGCCTCGTTCTCGCGCCCCCAGACAAGCTTCTGGTTCATGGCGGCGAATATCTCCGGGATCGGTATCTGCATGGGGCAGCCTTCCGTGCAGTAGTGGCACGCCGTGCATGGGATCTGCGGTATGCTCTTGAGCGCGGCCTGCGCCTGGGCGATCACGGCGAGGTCATGCTCGTCCATGGGCCTGAAGTCCTTCATGTAGGACACGTTGTCCTCCATCTGTTCCACATTGGACATGCCGGACAGCACCGTGATGATGCCGTCCAGGCTCGCCACATAGCGTATGGCCCAGCTCGCGGCGGAGGCGTCCGGGTCGGCGGCCTTGAACACGTCCAGCACGGGTTTGGGCGGGTTCGCCAAAGTGCCTCCCTTGATGGGCTCCATGACGGTCACGGACACGCCGTGTTTGCGCGCGACCTCCCAGCAGGCGCGGGACTGCACGCTTGGGTTCTCCCAGTCGGCGTAGTTGATCTGCAGCTGTATGAAGTCGACGTCCGGGTGCTTCGTGAGCAG
>SVGK01000041.1 GCA_015056395.1 Clostridiales bacterium | reverse complement strand
ATCTGCGCGCGCGCTGGGCGCAGGTCATACGCCGGCAGCTCGCGGGACAGCTGCACTATGCCTTTGTCGAACAGGCGCTTCCGGTCACCGTGCCTTACGCGATACTGAAGGGATCGGCCGCCGCAAAGTACTATCCCCATCCCGAGCTGAGGGCGATGGGGGACATCGATCTGATGACGCGCAGGGAGGACTTCGACGCGGCGTGCGGCATGCTGCTCGACGCGGGGTACACGGAAGCGTTCGACTTCCAGGCCGACGGCGTGATGCGGCACAGGGAATTCCGCAAGGACCACGTCACGGTCGAGGTGCACCGCTATTTCGCGCGGCTCAACGATCCCGAGGCGTCCAGGTATCTGGATGAGACCATCATCGACTCCATCGACGATACGCACGTGCTGCCGGATCCCGTGAACGGCCTTGTGATACTCGAACACATCGCGCAGCACCTCGAGGAAGGGCTGGGCCTGAGGCAGATCATCGACTGGATGATGTTCGCGGACGAATGCCTGGCCGACGCGTGCTGGGAGGCCTTCAGGCCCATGGCGCGGCGCGTCGGCCTCGAGACGCTGGCGGTCGCGGTCACGCACATGTGCGAGATCTATCTGGGGCTGCCCGAACGCGCGTGGTGCCGCGGGGCGGATCCCGCAGTTTGCGAAGAGCTGCTCGGATACGTGCTGGCCTGCGGCAATCTCGGCGCGTCGCAGCAGGAGGAGAGCCACGCAAGCGACAGGGCGCTCTCAGCGGCGCGTTCGCCGCGTGCGTTCATCACGCTTTTGCAGCGACACGGCATGGTCACGTGGAAGGCCGCGCAAAGGCACGCGTGGCTCAGGCCTTTCGCGTGGCTCTACCAGCTGGGCCGCTACGCGAGGAAGGGGCTTGCCAGGACGGACGCGCTGGGCAGGCTGAGGGAAGAGGCCGACCGCGCGGGGCGCAGGAACAGATTGATGGACGCGCTGGGCGTGGGACAGCAGGCGAAGGGCTACGCCGTATACAGGGACGGCAGATATGAAAAATGACGGACGTGTCCGGGGGAGACGAGACGATGAACGGTATCGACATCAATGACGCCCGCTTCAGGGAGATAGAACCCTTTCCAACGAAGCTGTGGCTTTCAAGCCCCACGATGCACGGGGAAGAGCAGCGCTGGGTGGACGAGGCCATACGCACGAACTGGGTGAGCACCGTGGGCGCGAACATAGACGCGATCGAGAGCCAGGTCGCGGGATACGTGGGCTGCCGCCATGCCGTGGCGCTGTCCGCGGGCACGGCCGCGCTGCACCTCGCGACTAAGCTGGCGGCGGAGAAGCTCTACGGGCAGGCGAGACTCGACGAGGGCACGCTCAGAGGGCGCATGGTCTTCTGCTCGGATTGCACGTTCGACGCAAGCATAAATCCCGTCGCTTACGAGGACGGCCGGGCCGTGTTCATCGACACGGAGCCGGACACCTGGAACATGAGCCCCGAGGCGCTTGAGAAGGCGTTCGAGCTGTATCCGGACGTCAGGCTGATCGTGCTGGCTCACCTCTACGGTACGCCCGGGCGCATGCGGGAGATCCGGGACATCGCCTCAAGGCACGGCGCGCTGATCGTGGAGGATGCCGCCGAGAGCCTGGGCGCAAAGTACCTGCTGGACGGCAGGTGGGTCGAGACGGGCGCGCTGGGGGACTTCAACTGCATATCGTTCAACGGCAACAAGATCATCACGGGAAGCGCCGGCGGCATGTTCCTGACGGACAGCCGCGAGGACGCGGACAAGGTGCGCAAGTGGTCCACGCAGAGCCGCGAGGCCGCGCCGTGGTACCAGCACGAGGAGATCGGCTACAACTACCGCATGAGCAACATCATCGCGGGCATCGTGCGCGGACAGCTGCCGCATCTTGACGAGCACATAGCCCAAAAACGCCGCATATGGGAGCGCTACGAGGCGGGCCTCAGGGGTCTGCCCGTGCGCATGAACCCCTGGGACAGGGAAAAAAGCGCGCCCAACTTCTGGCTGAGCTGCATGCTGATAGACGAGGACGCCATGGCGCCGATGGTGCGCGGTGAGTGCGACTGGCTGTACGCCCACGAGCCCGGCAGGAGCTCGCCGCAGGAGATACTGGACGCGCTGGCCGCGTTCAACGCAGAGGGGCGGCCGATCTGGAAGCCCATGCACATGCAGCCCATCTACCGCATGAACCCGTTCGTGACGGTGGAGGGAAACGGGCGCGGGCGCACGAACGCGTACATAAAGGGTGCGGGGATCGACGTAGGCGCGGATATCTTCAGGCGCGGCCTCTGCCTGCCCAGCGACAACAAGATGACGCCGGAGCAGCAGGACGTCGTGATCGAGGTCATACGCCGCTGCTTCATCTGAGCGGCGCGCCGGGACGACATATGGAGTTATCTGCACACCGAGAAAGACAGGTATGGCAATGATCAGAGAAATCAGCATAGATGATCCACGCGCGTGGGACGAGACGGTCAGGTCCTTTCCCGACTACGACGTGTTCTACCTTTCCGGCTATTCCGGGACCTTCATGAGGGAGACGCCCAGGAACGGCAGGCCCGTACTTCTGTATTATGAGGACGGGGAGGATCGGGCGATCAACGTGGTGCTCAGGCGCGACGTGGCGCTGGACGAGAAGCTTTCGGGGAAGGTCGGCAGAGGACGCTATTTCGACCTCGTGACCCCTTACGGCTACGGCGGCTTCTGGGGGAACATCTCCGACTGGGACAGGCTGAACAGCGAATACGAACGGTATTGCAGGGAAAACCGTTACGTGTGCGAGTTCGTGCGGTTCGAACTGTTCACGGACTACCACGCGCATTACGACGGCGAGGTCGAGACGCGCACGCACAATGTCGTGCGCTCGCTCGACATGCCGCTTGACGAGATGTGGATGGACTTCAAGCAAAAGGTCCGCAAGAACGTCAAGAGGGCGAACACCTACGGCCTTGCGTGCATCATCGAAAACACCGGCGAACGCCTGGACGACTTCCTTCGCATCTATTACGGCACCATGCGGCGCACGGAGGCCGAGGACGAATACTTCTTCAGCCGGCGCTTTTTTGAAGACCTGATCACGATGAAAGACAATGTGATGTTCTTTCACGCCGTGCATGAGGGGAAGGTCATATCCACGGAGCTCGTGATCTACGGCGCGGAAAACTGCTATTCCTACCTGGGCGGCACGGACAGCGAATACTTCGACATGCGCCCGAACGACTATCTGAAGTATGAGATCATCAAATGGGCGAAGGAAAAGGGCCTGAAGAACTTCGTGCTGGGCGGCGGGTACGGGACCGACGACGGCATATTCCGCTATAAGCTGTGTCTTGCGCCTCACGGGCAGCGGAAATTCTATATCGGTCGGAGGATATTCGACAGAGAGGCCTATGACGGACTGGTCGCCCTTCGCGCGGGAGCCGAATTGAACGAAAGATACTTCCCGCTCTACAGGAGCTGACAGGGTAACTATTCAGTCTGCGACTGAATAGTTACTTTGGACGGGGGAGCAAGCTCCCCCGCCGAGGCCACCCCCCCTCCAGATTTTCCTGAAACCCTGCGGGTTTCCGGGCGGAAAATCTGCAAGGAAGCCATTTTTGCTCTGGTCGGCAAGCCTCCCGGCGCAAAAATGCCTGCGGACCCGACGTACACGCCGTCGGGTCTGATCGAAGATCAGAGGGGCTCTGCCCCTCCGATACCTCCCCGGAAGCCAGCTGGGGTACGACTGAATAGTTACCTGACAGGAGCTGACTGTATAAATTAACATAAGCAAACACTTGCAAAACGACAGACATTGATGTATAATAACATGATACACAAAAGCGGCATGGACGCGATGAAGCATGGACGAACGGTTCTGTGAGGCCGTCACGCCGCACGGCGTGAGGTCGCTCGATACGCGGAAGTACTTCGCGGTGGTCAGGCAGACGCTGCATGACAGCGGGCGCGCCCATGTCCGCGTGACGGGCATGAGCATGTGGCCGCTGCTCAGACACATGCGCGACGGCGTCGTGATCGTGCCGCCCGTGCGCGTGCGCGCGGGCGACATCGTGCTGTATGAACGCGGCAACGGGCGCTATGCGCTGCACCGCGTGATCCGCGTCCGTTCGAACAGATTCGACATGGCAGGCGACCATGAACGGTTCGTCGAGAGAGATCTCGACACGGGCCGCGTCATGGGCGTGGCCCAACAGGTCGAACGCGGTCGCCGCCGTGTATCCTGCCAAAGCTTCCCGCTCAGGGCGTATGCCCTGTTGATGACGCTGCGCGGAAGGGCGCTCATGCTCCTTCGAGGTGCGCGGCCAGGGGAGCGCGGCTGAACCGTCGAGGAGGGCTCGCATGAAGATCCGACCCGGTTATGTACTGCGCAAGGTCATGGACATACACGTGATCGTGGGCATAGGCGAGGATGCCTTTTCGCCGAACGTGATCATGAGCCTGAACGACACGGGCGCGTTCCTCTGGGGACTGCTCGAGACGGACACTACGAAGGAAGCGCTGGTGAAGGCGCTCTGCGCGGAATATGCCGTCGACGCCGATACGGCTGCGAAGGACGTCGAAGCGTTCCTTGCGCAGCTCAGGGACAGGGCGCTGATATCCGAATGATCGACAGGGCTTGGGACGCCGGCCGCGTCGCCGACAGGCTGCAGCTGCGCGCCATACAGCTGGGCAGGCCGCTGACATGCACGCTGGAGCTGACATACCGATGTAACTTCCGTTGCAGGATGTGCTACGTCCGCATGACGGACGAGCAGGCGGAGGCGCACGGAAGACTGCGCACCGTGGAGGAATGGCTCGACATGGCGCGGCAGCTGCGCGATGCCGGCGTGCTGTACATAGACCTGACGGGCGGCGAATGCACGCTGTATCCGGGCTTTGCCCGGCTGTATGATGAACTGTCGCGCATGGGCTTCCTGATCAGCGTGATGAGCAACGCAGGACGCTACGACGAGTCGCTGAAGGCGATGTTCAAGCGCATGCCGCCTTACGCCGCGGTCATCTCGCTGTACGGCGGGAGCAAAGAGGCCTATGGCGCGGTGACGGGCGACCCGGACGCATATGAAAGGGTCGTCGACAACATCTGCTTCTTCCGTTCGATCGGCGTGCCGGTATCGCTCAATTTCACCGTGATACGCGACAACGTGCGCGACTATCCCAAAGTGCGCGCGCTGTGTGACGAACTGGGCCTGGGGTGCACGCTGACGACCGACATCACGCCGCACCGCTATGGCGCACATCTCTCGGAGACGGCCGAATGCCGCCTCACGACCGCTGAGCGCGTGTGCGTGGCGTGCAGCAGACCGGACGATGTCGAAAAAGCGCTTGCAGAAGCGCCGACGCTCGAGCGTCTGCTGGACGGCTTCGAACCGCCGCTCGCGCCGCCCGAGAACCTGCCCATGCCCGGGAACATGTGCATAGGCGCGCGTACAGCCTGCGCGATCGCGTGGAACGGGGACATGCAGACCTGTGTGTCGCTGTTGGGATATGAAAACGTACACCCGTTCGATACGGGCTTCGAAGCCGCGTGGGCGCAGCTGAAGGCGCGTCAGGCCGAGACGTTTGCGGCGCCTGCGGCCTGCGCGCTGTGCGACATGGCAGAGGAGTGCACTCACAACTGCGCAGGACGCCGCTTTGAGGGCACGGGCTCGCCGCACGAGCCCGATCGGGAGTTGTGCCGATATACCTATCTGTTCAGGCGCTTCGGGGAGACGCACGGCGATGCGATCCCGAGCCGCGCGCCGGACTGTACATAGAGGACCAGCCAAAGGAGAGGGTGTTCATGAAAAAATATGAAGCTCCCCGGTTGTTCGTTGATGAATATGCGCCGGACACCATGATCGCGTCCGGCGGCGGAAGCAGCGCCTTCACGGCCAAGAACGGCAATCCGAGCAACCAGAACTGCTACGGCTACAAGAACGTATTGGGTTCCATCGTGGGCGAGAACGTCTGCATATTCATAGGCTGATGGACTTCGCATTTGGCCGGTACGGGCTCCGCGCGAACGGGGACGACGTGCTGACTGAACGGCTCAAGTCCTGGTGGCGGGATTACGCGGACGCGGCGCCGCGCGAGACGCCGGACGCGGCGTTGACGTTCCGACGCGTCGCTTCACTCGACGTACCTGCCTGCGAACAGGGATGGCGATGCGAGATCCGGCCGTACGGCCGCCGCCGCGCCTCATACTTTTCAGGAGCGCGTGCGCTCTTCGCCGTCGAGTACGGCGCGCACGCGGGCGAGGCGGAGGTGCTTGTCGCTGAAGCATCGGACGCGGCCATCAGGCTGGGCGCACAGTACGGGCTGATGCTGGCGCTGCGCGACCGCTGTGTGGGGCTGCACGGCGCGACGGTGCGCTGCGGTTGTGAGACGGTGATACTCTCCGCGCCCAGCGGAACGGGCAAGTCTACGCTCGCGGGGCTTTTGGAGGCGTACTGCGGCGCACAGACGCTGAACGGTGACTTCGCGCTGCTGTCGGCGGACGGCGACGGCGCCGCATTCGAGCCCACCCCGTTCTGCGGCACATCGGGCATCTGTACGGACCGCCGCGCGCGCATAGACCGCGTGGTGTTCCTGGCCCAGGCTCCGACGGACCAGTGGCGCGAGCTGAACGGCAGGGAAGCACTGGTGCGCTTCATGAGCAATGTATTCGTGCCCGACTGGGACGCCGCGGCGGCGCTCTGCATACAGTCCACCGTCATGAGCGCACTCAAACATATCAGTGTATCGGCATTCGCATTCGCCCCCACGGCGGAGGCGGCGCGCATGCTTCATGACCATACAGACAGCGAAGGCCACACTTCGCACGATCAAAAGGAGGAAAGCACATGAACATCAAGGTTCCCGCCAATCAGGCCGAAATGGACGCGCTACGCAACGACCTGGCACGCATGAAGCTCGACGAGGACGATCTGGACAGCGTCGTGGGCGGCAACGACGATCTCAAGGGCAAGGACAAGATCGAATGGACCTGCTTCTGGTGCGGCAAGACGATCAAGCTGAAGAGCGAGAAGGATGCCGCCAAGCACATGGCGAAGAACTGCCCCAAGAACCCCTACAAGTGATCGATCGACACCAACCTATGCCTGGCGGGTCTCCTGTCAGGCGCTTCGTGCTGTCCTCTGATATATTATAAGTCAGACCGGTCATAGGCTTTTTTGCCGAAAGCCATTGACTTGAGATATTGAAACGTGGTAAAATCATCATGTCATAAGTGTGACGGGACGTCTGTCGTATACACGATGCCATCGATGTACACATATCCCCCTGAAGCCGGGCGATGCGCCGGGCCATACGGGATCTACGGAGGTGTATCCCATGAAAAAGATGAAGAAACTGCTTGCGGTGCTGCTGGCCGTGATGCTGCTGTCCGTTGCGACCGTCGCCTACACGGAGGACGACGCGGCGGCGCAGAAGGTCGAAGAGAAGGCTGAAAAGCCCGAGCCGACCGCGACGCCGAAGCCCACCGCGACGCCTAAGCCGGTCAACGCCGAGGCGCCGAAGGCCGAGCCGGTCGTCGAGTCGAAGCCCGAGGTCACGGCGGAGCCCAAGGCGGAAGCGCCTGCGGAAGTGAAGGCGGAGGCCCCCGCACAGGAAAAGCCCGAGGCGAAGCCCGCCGTGGAGCAGCAGCCCGCGGAAGCGCCCGCCGCCGCCGAAGCGGCAGCTCCCGCGGAGGCTGCGGCCCCGGCAGAGGCGCCCGCACCCGCTGAGGAAGCCGCGCCCGCCGCGGAGGAGACGCCCGCAACGGAAGAGCCCGTCGCCGAAGGCGAGGCCCCTGCCGAAGAAGCGGTCGCGGAAGAGCCCGCCGAGGGTGAGGTTGTGGAAGAGCTTCCCGAAGGCGAGCTTCCCGCGGAGGAGCTCGTCGAGGAAGAGCTCGCCGAAGAGGAGCTGCCCGAGGAAGAGGCCGCAGAGTGGACCTGCCTGTGGTGCGGCAAGAAGATCGCCCACAAGAGCGACGCCCCCAGGCACGTGGCGAAGGAATGCCACAGCAATCCGTATAAGTGATCGGTCTTGAAGAACACGGCCTGGCAGGCATCTCCTGCCAGGCTTCTGTCATGTAAGAGGGCAAGGACCTTGCTATGAACAATCTTCAAAAGGTAAAGTCCATATTCACAAGCCGCGCGCTGAAGGACATATACAGGTGGAGCCGCGGCGTACACGGCACGCTGCTGCTCCTATGCCTGCTCTACTGCGTGAGTTCGCTGCTTTCGCTGGGCGTGCCGCTTGCGTCCAGGGAGCTGATCGACAGCGCGGTCAGCGGGGATACGGGCGCGCTCTGGCGCTTCGGACTGCTGCTGGCCGCGCTGATCGCGGCGATGCGGCTGGTGAACGTGCTGACCTCGCTCATGCGCACCAGGGCCAACGTGCGCCTTCAGCAGGACATGCAGCAGATGGTCACGCGCGCGCTGCTCTCGAAGGAATACGCCGCGATCAAGGGCTTCCACAGCGGCGAGCTGGTCAACAGGATATTCTCGGATGTCGTCGTGGTGCAGGGCGGGCTTGTGAGCATCGTGCCCTCGCTCGTCTACACCGCGGTCAGCTTCGTCGGCGCGGCGGCGATACTGATCGGCATGGACTGGCGCTTCGTGCCGGTGCTGATCGCGTCGGGACTCGTGGGCGTGGGACTCACGGTGGCGTTCCGCGGGCCTATGTCGCGGCGTCACAAGCGCATGCAGGCGGCGCAGGACGCGCTGCATGCCAACGTGCAGGAGACGCTTGAGCACATACACCTGATCAAGGCGAGCATGTCCGAGGACCGCGCCATGGTGCAGGTGACGGACAGGCGCGCGCGGCTGGATGCCGAGCAGCTGCGCAACGGCCGTCTGGGCACGATGATGAACAACGGCATGGGCGCGGCGTTCGACCTGTCCTGGCTGGTGTGCAACATATGGGGCTGCGTCAAGATCGCGCAGGGGCAGTTCACCTACGGCGGCCTCGCCGCGCTGATACAGCTGATCGGGCGCATACAGGGGCCGATCTCCGACGCGGTGCAGCTGATGAGCGAGATCTACGGCGTCATAGCATCGGCCGAGCGCCTGCAGGACGTGGTCGGCCTGCCCGACGAACAGACGCGGGAGGTCATGACGGGATTCGACGGCATCGCCTTGAGGGACGTGCGCTTTCAGTATGACGACGGCACGGAGGACGTGCTGCTGGATGTGAACGCGGAGATCCATAAGGGCGATTTCGTCGCGCTGACGGGCATGTCCGGCGCGGGCAAGACCAGCCTGTTCCAGCTGCTGCTGGGCATATACAGGCCCACGCAAGGCGAGGTGCTGTTCATGAACGGCGAAGAGACGGTGCGCGCGAACCGCGGCACGCGCGGGCTTTTCGCCTATGTGCCGCAGGGGAACACGCTGTTTTCAGGCACGCTGCGCGAAAACCTGACGCGCTTTGCCGACGACGCGACCGACGAGGACATCGCGTGGGCGGTGCGCGCCGCCTGCCTTGAGGACCTGGTGCGGGACATCGGGCTGGACGCGGTGCTGGGCGAGCGTGGCATGGGGCTTTCCGAAGGACAGGCCCAGCGCGTGGCGATCGCGCGCGCGCTGCTCACGAAGGCGCCCATACTGCTGTTGGACGAGGTGACGTCCGCGCTGGACGAGGCGACGGAGGCAAAGTTGCTTGACAACATAGGCGCGATGAAGGACAAGACCATGCTGATCGTGACGCACAGGCCCGCAGCACTTGGCATATGCACGGTCGTGTGGCAGATCAACGACGGGCGGCTGACGGTGAAGCGACCGGGCGAGACGCCCGTAGCATGACGGCGGAGGCGTATCCATGAGGACATTCATCATCGGGGACATCCACGGGCATGACGCGAAGTTGGCCGCGCTGCTCGAGAAGATGCGCCCCGACCCAAGGACAGACGCGCTCATACTGCTGGGCGACCTGTTCGACCGCGGACCGGACGCGTGGGCGGTGTTCCGGCGCGTGCAGGCGCTTGAGGAAGCGTTTCGCGAGAGGTTCACGCTGCTGATGGGGAACCACGAGGATTATCTGCTGAGCGAGACCAAGTCGCTTGCCATGGAGCTTACCTGGATCAGACAGGGAAAGCTCGCCTCGGTGCGCTCCTTCAGGGCGAACGGCGCGGACATGAAGGACTGCAGGCTGTGGTTCAGGCAGCACTGCCGCACGTATGTGTGCGGGGAGGGCTTCCAGTGCGCCCATGCGGGCGTCAGGGTCGTGCCCATCGAGGCGAACGACAGGGACACCCTCGTGCATGACCATGGCTGCGTGTTCGAGAATCTGTACGCGGGACCTCTTACGGTGACCGGGCACGTCGCCGTGGATGCGCCGTGCTGGTTCACGGGGGACGGGCAGACGGTCGAACGCCTGCCATACGGGCTTTGGCGGCCGCTTCCGGACAGAGGCGTCGTGTGCATCGACACGGGATGCGGCAAGGGCGGGTGGCTCACGGGCATGCGGATCGAGGCGACTGATGGTGCGCCCAGCTTCCTCCTGTACCGTGCCGAATGACGCCTGAAATAATTATCATGAAATTAACTTGCAATCGTGCGGCTGTAGATGTATACTGAAATGAAGGTCAAGAACAGGTGAGCGCAAACACGGCTCTTTGAACGCGCGTGAAGGGCCGGGGCGACTGACCTCGGGACGGACCATAATCCGATATACGGCGCGCTTTGCGCCGGGTCTGATCGATAAGATCTCCCTCTGAGTCTGCGTCGGCGTGGGTCACATGCGCCTTGAAGCGGACAGAGGTCATATGCAACCACGAACGATCAAAGAAAAGGAGGATACATACATGGCAGCAAGAGTACGTATCAGCGAGCAGGATATGCAGAACGTCACCGGCGGTGCGTTCAACTTCTACAGCAAGGGCGACACCGAGATGTGCTACATCGACGGCCTGGGCACCTATTATTGCAGCCCCGAGGCGTCCGCATGGGCCGTCTCCAGGATCACAAAGGGCATGTCCCCCGCCGATGTCATCGCGGAGGCGGTCCAGGAAGGCATGTTCTGGAAGTGATATGAGACGCACGGCGGTCTGACACATCGATCACATTCCGGTCTGGTTTTGCTGATATGCAGATCAGGCCGGAATGTGATTTTCATTTTTTCCGCAAAGGAGCGATCGGCATGGAAGATCAACAGAAGTCAAAGCTGTTCCGAGAGAAGAGCCTCAAGGCCATAGAATCGCCGGAGGCGCTGAACGATTACCTGCGGGTCACATCGCCGGGCGTGTGGCTTGTGCTGGCGGCGGTCATCGCGCTGCTGGCCGGCATGATACTCTGGAGCATATTCGGCCGCATAGACACGTCGATCAAGGTCGCCGTGGCCGCGGGCGAGGAGGGCGCCGTGTGCTTCATACCCTATGACGCGCTGGAAGGGGCCGTGAAGAGCGGCGAGATCACCGTGGACGGTCAGGCGTATGCGCTCAGGCCCTCCGCGGACAGCCGCATGACGGTCATCTCGGAGGAGACGGATCCCTATGTCCGCATCACCGGGTCGCTCACCGCGGGAGACGTGACCGTGGAGGTGCCGGTGGACGCCGCGCTCGACAAGGGCGTATACGCGGGCACGATCGTGACCGAACGCCTGCAGCCCATCACGCTGCTTCTGCAGTGAGGGGGTGCGGACATTGTTCGGCAAACCGAATGTGCCCAAGCCCGTGGAAAAGGGCGTGGTAAAGGTCCCCGTGGTCATGCAGCTGGAAACGCTCGAATGCGGCGCGGCCTCGCTGACCATGATCATGCACTACTACCGCAAGTGGATACCTCTCGAACAGGCGCGCGTGGACTGCGGCGTCTCCATGAACGGCGCCAACGCGAAAAACATCATGCTCGCGGCGCGCAGCTACGGCATGGAGGCGGACGCGTGGCGCGTCGAGGCCGAGGACCTGCGCAGCGAAGGCCCGTTCCCGTGCATCATACACTGGGGCTTCAACCACTTTGTCGTGCTGTGCGGCTTCAAGGGGCAGACGGCCGTACTGAACGACCCTGCGCGCGGGCGCGTGCAGGTCGAATGGGAGGAGTTCGACAAGGAATACACGGGCATATGCATCACCGTCGAACCGGGCGAAAAGTTCGAGCCCTCCGGCAAGCCGAAATCCGTGATGGACTATGCGAAGGAGCGGCTCAGGGGCTCGGGCTCGGCCGTGGCGTTCGTGGTGCTGACCACGACCATCACGTCGCTCATGGGCATCATACAGCCGGCGTTCGCCCGCACGTTCCTGGACCGCCTGCTGACGGGCAAAAACCCGGACTGGCTCATGCCCTTCATGCTGCTATTGAGCGTGGTGGTGGTTGCGAACATCGTCATATCATGGATCTCTGCGATCTATTCCCTGCGCATACAGGGCAAGATGGCCGCCTATGGAAGCGCCTCGTACCTCTGGAAGGTGCTGAGGCTGCCCATGCAGTTCTTCAGCCAGCGCATGGCGGCGGACATCGCCGACAGGCAGGCGACCAACGCGTCCATCGCCGGCACGCTGGTGAACACGTTCGGGCCGCTGGTGCTGCAGGCCGCGATGATGATATTCTATCTCGTGGTCATGGTGCGCTACAGCGCGCTGCTTGCGCTGATCGGCATAGGCGCGATCGCGCTGAACCTGCTGGTCTCCGCCATGGTGACTACGCGGCGAGTGAACATCACGCGCGTGCAGCAGCGCGACGCGGCGAAGCTTTCGTCGGCGACCATGTCCGGCATCTCCATGATCGAGACCATCAAGTCGAGCGGCGCCGAGAACGGCTTCTTCGGGCGCTGGTCCGGCTATCAGGCGTCCGTCAACACGCAGTCCGTGCGCTTCACGCGCCTGAACCTGCTGCTGGGCACGCTGCCTTCGGCCATCACGGGCTTTGCGAACCTCGCGGTGCTGGGCCTGGGCGTGCTGCTGGTGATGCGCGGGGAGTTCACCATAGGCATGGTCATGGCCTTCCAGAACTTCCTGAGCTCGTTCATAGCGCCGGCCACGTCGCTGATCGGCGCGGGGCAGTCGCTGCAGGAGATGATCACGCAGATGGAGCGCGTGGACGACGTGATGAGCTATCAGGAGGATCCGTCGTTCAAGCCGCATGAAAAGACGGAGGAGTATCAAAAGCTCTCCGGCGCGGTGGAGCTCAAAAACGTGACGTTCGGCTATTCGAGGCTCGACAAGCCGCTCATCACCGATTTCTCCATGACCGTGAAGCCGGGACAGAAGGTCGCCTTCGTCGGAAGGACGGGCTGCGGAAAGTCCACGCTGGCCAAGCTGATCACGGGCCTCTACCAGCCGTGGAGCGGCACCGTGACGTTCGACGGCATACCGCTTGGCGACATCGACAGGAACGTGTTCACCGGCTCCGTGAGCGTCGTCGACCAGGACATCACGCTGTTTGAGGACACCATCGCCGAAAACATACGCATGTGGGACGGTTCCATAGAGGACTTCGAGGTGACGCTGGCGGCGCGCGACGCGGGCATTTACGACGACGTGGTCGCGCGCGACGGCGCGTTCGCGCACAGGCTGCTGGACGGCGGACGCGACCTGTCCGGCGGCCAGCGGCAGCGCCTTGAGATCGCGCGCGCGCTTGCGCAGGATCCGACCATATGCATCATGGACGAGGCGACCTCCGCGCTGGACGCCAGGACCGAGCACGAGGTCATACAGTCGATCAACGACCGCGGCATCACGTGCATCATCATCGCGCACCGCCTGTCCACCATACGCGACTGCGACGAGATCATCGTGCTCGACAAGGGGAAGATCGTGGAGCGCGGCACGCACGATGAGCTCTACGCGAACGGCGGGCTCTACGCAAGCCTGGTCAGCAACGAGTAAAGGGGGAGAGGTTCTTGGGTTGGTTTGACGATCAGATCGAACAGAGAAAGAAATACGAACGGGAGCTTCTCAACGACTCGCTGGAGAACATCGCCCGCTCCGTCACGGGGCAGCGCATGGGCAGCACGCTGCGCGAGCAGGCCGACGTCAGCGACGCGGTGAGCGCGCTGCTCAAGCACCTGGGCGTCAGGGAAAAGGACGTGCCCGCGAGCATGAGCACGCTGCAGGACAGGCTGGACTACCTCCTGTCCGGCACGGGCATCATGTACCGCGAGGTGGAGCTGACGAAGGGCTGGCACGCGGACGCCATGGGCGCTATGATCGCCTCGCTCAAGGACGGCATGGTGGTCACGCTGCTGCCCTCGGACCTTGGCGGCTATGAGTACACGGAGCCCGCGACGGGCCGCCGCGTGCGCGTGACCCGGCGCGAGGAACAGAACATAGGCCGCGAGGCGCTGTGCTTCTACAGGCCGCTCCCCATGCGTGAGATCAAGGTCAGGGACCTTCTCAAATACATGATGGACTGCCTGACGATACGCGACCTTGTGAACTTCGCGCTTGCGGCCCTGGCGATCACGCTGGTCGGCATGCTGATGCCGAAGCTCAACCAGATACTGTTCGGCCCCGTGATCGCCACGGGCAGCCCCCGGCTGTTGTTCGCGGTCATGTCGTTCCTGTTCTTTGCCTCCGTCGGCAGCATTCTCCTCAACATCATACGCGCGCTGCTGCTGGGGCGGCTGCGCTACAAGCTGAGCGTCAACGTGAGCGCGGCGACCATGATGCGCATACTGTCGCTTCCGGCGACGTTCTTCCGGTCGTATTCCGCGGGCGAATTGAACCAGTACATCACGTACATGTCGAGCCTGTGCTCCACCGTCGTGGACGCGCTGTTCTCCACGGGCCTCACGGGCGTGTTCTCGCTGGTGTACCTGGCGCAGATCTCGTCGTTCGCGCCGAGCCTGGTCTGGCCGAGCCTGCTGATCACGCTGCTGACCCTTGCGGTGAGCATGCTCTCGGCGTTCGTGCAGATGCGCCTGGACGCCGAAAAGATGGTATTCGACGCAAAGGA
>SVGK01000293.1:2114-3346 GCA_015056395.1 Clostridiales bacterium | reverse complement strand
CCTCGTACAGGTCGTTCATCGTCTCCACCAGTATGAGGTCCACGCCCGCGCCTACGCCCGCCGCCACCGTCTGCGAAAACAACGTCACGGCGTCGTCGAAGTCCAGGTCGCCCAGCGGCTTCAGCAGCTTGCCGGTGGGGCCTATGTCCAGCGCGACGAGATGGCGGCCCGGCATGTCCGCGATCTCTATGGCGCGGCGCGCGTTCGCCACGGCCGCCTCGACCACCGCCTCGAGCGACATGCCGCCCTCCCGGTCCGGGTATTTGAGCCTGTTCGCCCCGAACGTGTTTATGGTCAGCACGTTCGCGCCCGCGCGGATGTAATCGGCGTGTATGCCCGTCACGACGTCCGGATGGGTCAGGTTCCACGTCTCCGGGAGCTCTCCCGCACGCAGCCCCGCCGCCTGCAGCATCGTGCCGTAGCCGCCGTCGAATATCAAAAATGACGATCCGGTAAACAGATCCATGCCGATTGCCCTCATTCCTGCCTGTCTGTTGCCATGTCTTTCAAGCCGATGATCGCCGTGACAGACTTCTCCGGCGACATGATCAGCGTGTCCATCAGCGAAAGCCCTATCCAGCGGCCCGGATCGAGCACGCGGAAGAAGCCCCGCTGGTTGTCGAGCGCGAAATCGCCATAGCCCGGGCTGTAGCGCCTGACGGGCACATAGCCCTCGGCGCGCGCCTTCGCGTCCAGTTCCCCGTTCAGCAGGTCGCACACGTGTTCCACCGCCGCCGCGCCGCACGCCTGCAGCACGGCCGCCTCCGCCATGGAGGAAAGCGCCGCGCGCCTGAGCATCCTGTCGAAGCCCGCGCCTATGGTCGCGGCGAACATGTAAGCGCGGCCGCAGCCACGAAGCCATTTGGCGAGAGACGCGCTGCGCACCGTTCCGTAAGGAAGGTCCACGCGGTCCTCCCCCACCGTGATGTCGTAAAGCCCGTAGCACGCGCGGCCGTCCATGACGTCCCGCACGCGCTCCACGCCCCGCAGTATGCGCGCGTTGTCGCACTCGTCCGGCGCGTGTCCCGCATAGCCCAGGTAGCGCGCGACGCCCTTCAGGGGGATGTCCGTGCGCCCGACGCGCCAGCGGTACACCGCGCCCGCCGTCACGCCCGCCTGCATGAGGGTATGATCGTGGAGAGGTTGTCCTGCAGTTTTGCCGCGACATCGGGCTTGTTCATCGTGTAGATGTGTATGTGGTCCACGCCGTTTGCGATCAGGTCGATGATCTG
>SVGK01000293.1:0-2104 GCA_015056395.1 Clostridiales bacterium | reverse complement strand
GTCCGTGGCATAGGCGATGGCCGCCTGCTTGAGCGCCTCCGGGTCGTGCGCGAAGCGGTCGAGCAGCGCCGTGTACCTGCGCGGTATGAACGCCTGCGAAAGCTGTATGATGCGCGTCATCTGCCTTGCGTTGGTCACGGGCATGATGCCCGCCACCACGGGCACGCGCACGCCCGCGTCGCGCAGCCGCCACAGGTAGTTGTAGAAGATGTTGTTGTCGAAGAACATCTGCGTGGTCAGGAAGGCGCAGCCCGCGTCGACCTTGCGCTTCATGTTGTCGATGTCCTCCCGAAGGCTCGACGCCTCCGGGTGCTTTTCGGGATAGCACGCGCCGCCTATGCAGAAATCGCCGTACCTGCGTATCACGGGTATCAGCTCGCTTGCGTGCCTGTAGACCCAGTCGTCCGTGCCTGTCACGCCCGGCGGCAGGTCGCCGCGCAGCGCGAGTATGTTCTCCACGCCCGCCGACTTCAGCGCCTGGACCTGGTCCCTTATCGTCTCCTCGCTGGCATTGACGCAGGTCAGATGGGCCAGCGCCGTGACGCCCGCCGACTCTATGCCGTGCGCGATGGCCGTGGTGAAGCCGCGCGTGGTGCCCGCCGCTCCGTAGGTCACGGACATGAAGTCCGGCCTGAGGCGCGCTATGGCGTCCGTCGCGGCCTGTACCGTCTCGAAGGTATCGCTGGTCTTCGGCGGAAAGACCTCGAGCGAGAGCGTCGGGCTCCCGCTTGAGAGTATATCGGAGATCTTCATGTGCGCATCCTCCCGTTCGGCATCCATATGCACAGTTTAACAAAGTATCGCGCGAAAGTCAATAGGCATGATGATCCACTGCCGCGCCGCGATGATGCATCACAGCCTCGCCGCGAGCGCCTTTGCGATCGCCTGCTGGTGCAGCGGGTCGATCTTGCCCGTGCCCGCGGTGCGGCTGTTCGTGAAGTGTATGCAGTGATGGCCGTCGAAGCCATTGCCGGAGATCGCGCCGTCGCCGTGGGGCATGCAGTTCATGCTCGCCGCGTAGTTGATGCCGTTTATGGTCACGAACACCGCCCTGCGCGTCCACGACCAGCTGCCGCCGCACGCCTGCTTCATCTTTGCGGTGTCCGCCTTCGTCAGCGGCTGGCAGTCCGCATGGTCCGAACCGCCGCGGCGCTGCTCGCGCCACGCGAGGCCCGTCTCGACGTCGGTGATCGTGGCGACGGTCCCTTTGGCGAATATCAGCTGTATGTCGCTGGTCCACCAGTCCATCTCGATGGCCGTGCCTCTGGCGGGCGCCGCGGGAGAAGAAGTATCCTGATCGGAGGCCGCTGGCGCGTCGTCGGCATAGAGGCGCTCAAGCGTCGTCAGGTCCGCGGTGCCCGTGGCGGTCAGCCCCGCCGCGATCTGGAAGCCCGCCACGGCCGAGCGCGTGAGCGCCATGTAGCTTCCGCCCACGCTGCCGTTGTAAAAGCCCAGCTCCTTGAGCCGGCGCTGCATGCGCTCGACCGCCGCACCGCTGTCCCCGTAGCCCAGGGGCCTGAGCGCCTCTTCGGAGGGCGCGGCGCTCTCCCCGTCTTCGGCGACCGGGGCCTCGGACAGGTCCGCCCTGTACATGTAGCCGTTCCGGCCGCTCACGGACACGCGCATCAGCGTGGCGTTGTAGGCGGACACCGTGACCTTCGCGTTGCGCTCCAGCGTCAGCACGGCCTGTCCCTTTGCGTCATACAGGTCCGCCTGCGCCGCACTGACATAGTATGTGGTGGGCTGTATGGTCGTCACGGCGTCGTCCGCCTGCGCGGGCGCGGGATCTTGAAGGTCGCTTTCGTACATGATGCCCGTCCTGCCGTCGAGCGTGATCCTGACGAGGCTCCCCTTGCGCGCGGACGCCTGCACGACCGTGCCCTTCGGCAGCGTGCCCACGACGTTCCCCCTACTGTTGTAGACCTTTCCCGCCTCGACGGCGACGCACATGTCCTTCGGCGCGAACTCGACCACGGCGTCGTCCGCCGAGGCGTCCACGGGCGTCAGGCTCAGGTCGGCCTTGTCCATGTAGCCCGTCCGGCCGTTCTTCATCACGGTGCAGACATCGCCGCTGACCGCGGTGACCGAGACCGCCTCGTTCAGC
>SVGK01000292.1 GCA_015056395.1 Clostridiales bacterium | reverse complement strand
CCGGGTCGCGTATATCACGGGGACAGTCGCCTGGACGTGGGTGCACGCCATGTTCATGACGAACGCCCTGATATTCAAATACGTGTTCGACGCCTATGGCGACGTGCAGGCCGCGGCGGACATCGCCAACCGGGTGTTCTACGCCAACGGGCCGGGCATGGCGGCGGCATATGTGCTCTGCGACATAGGGCTGACGGTCGTCATGATCACGCTGGTCTGGAAGCGTATCATACCTCTGAAGAGCACGTGGGCGCGCGTGCTTGCGACGCTGTGCAATCCGATCATGCTCCCGGGCGTCGTGGGGAACCTGCTGGCGCTGCTGCCGTGGCCGCTGGATCAGCTGGATCACGGCACGGAGTCCTTCGGCCATGCGCTGGTACTCATGCTCGGGTTGATACTGCTGAAGGAGATGCGCAAAAGGTCGGTGAGACGATGACCTGGCTGCTGGCGCTTGCGGGCTGCGCTGTGCTGTTTCTGGGCATATGGGGCGTGACCGTCACGATGCCGACCGCGCTGCTGGCAAAGAACTTTCCGGAGGATGTGCAGCAGAAGCTCAGGCCGAGGCTCGAAGGTCTGACCATGACGCCGAGACGGCTGCTGGGCTGGGCCATACTCGCGCTGCTCGTCGCGGGGTATATCGCGCTGTTTACCATCGGCGGTATGGACGGTTTGAAGCACGGCTACACATTCGGACGGTTCTTCCTGCGGTTTTTCGTCATCGGCGCGGTCATAAAGGCGTTCGACATCATCGCGCTCGACTGGTTCCTGTTGACGAAGACGCGCTTCTTCCAGCATTATTTCCCCGAGACCGAGGGCTGCGCGGGCTGGCAGGACTTCGGCTACAACCGCATGCAGCAGGCGTGGCAATGCGTGATGATCGTATTGGGCAGCGCCGTCACCGCGTGGATATTCACGCTGCTATGAAGGGGGATGGGACTGTGGATCCGGCGAGGATAATACTGGACGGGTTTTCCATGTCGCTTTTGTTCAACGCCGTCGTGGGGCTGGGCTTCCTGCTCTGGCCGCAGGCCTACAGCACCATGTTTCCCGGCGAGATCAGGCAGGCGGCCGCGCCCTATGTGGACAGGCGCGAGGTGCGGAACATGAGGCTGCTGCTTTTCCCGCTGTACCTGGTGCTGTTCATATACTGGGCCGTCAGCGCGCGCTGCGCCGGGACGAAGGGCTTTCATGACCTGTTCTGGACGGGCTATGCGGAGATGACGTTCGTCAGCATGAGCGACTTTATCATACTGGACTGCTGGCTGCCGGGGAAGGTCCGGCACATGATCAAAGGCGCGGAGAACTGCAGGGCGTGGGAGCGCAGGGAATGGCTGATGAAGCTGGCGATACCCGAGCACGTCCTCGCCTGGCCGCTGCTGGTCTGCCCGCTTGCGGGCCTGAGCGTGGCGGGGCTGGGCGCGCTGATACCGTAGTACGGGGATCATCGGACGCATGCTTCACTGACACGACAAAAGGAGGGCTGCACATGGAGACATCGAAGAAGAGGCCGCCGTCGCCCATCGCCTGGGCGCTGGGGCAGGCGGGGCCGCACAGGGGACAGTTCGTCGCAAGCGTCATACTGGCCATCGCGGGCGTGGCGTTCTCCGTCGCGCCGTACTTCGCGGTGGTCGGCATCGTGAAAGGCCTCATGGCGGGGGAAAGGGACATGGCGTACTATTTGGCGCAGGCGGGCCTCATCGCGCTTTTGTGGCTGGGCCGCGTGCTGTGCCACGCCTTTTCCACGGCCACCAGCCACCGCGCCACGTTCGCCGTGCTGGGCGAGATCCGCAAGCGCTGTACCGAAAAGCTGACGCGCATGCCCCTGGGCGCCGTGCTGGCGCAGTCCAGCGGCGCGCTGAAGAACACGCTGATCGAGCGCATCGATTCCATCGAGACCACGCTTGCGCACATCGTGCCGGAGTTCACGGCGAACCTGCTGATACCCGTCGTCATCACCGTATACATATTCACGATCGACTGGCGCATGGGCCTGGCGAGCCTGGCCACCGTGCCGCTGGGCATGTTCTTCTACATATGGATGATGGCCACCAGCGCGGGCTTCTATCAGGCCACCATAGACAATACCAAGGCGCTCAACGATACCGCCGTCGAATACATAAACGGCATACAGGTCATCAAGGTGTTCGGAAAGACCAGGTCGAGTTATGAGCGCTTCGTCAAAGACGCCAACGCGGCGGCGGGCGCGTTCATAGGCTGGATGCGCGCCAGCATCATACCGTTCACGTTCGCCATGGTGGTCATGCCGGCGACCATGGTGTCCGTGCTGCCCATAGGAGGGCTGCTGGTGAAGGGCGGCACGCTGTCCGCGCAGGACTTCATCACGGTGATCATACTGTCCGTGGGCCTGATAACGCCGCTCATAACGCTCATGAGCTACTCCGACGACATCCGCACGATGGGCACCATATTCGGCGAAGTGCAGGCGATACTGGATTCTCCGGAGCAGCAGAGGCCCGCCGCAGGCGACGCGCCGCGTAGCAACGGCCTGAAGCTTGAGAACGTGCGCTTCAGCTACGCCGACAAAGAGATACTGCACGGCGTCAGCATGGAGGTGCCCGAGGGCAGCTTCGTGGCGCTGGTGGGGCCTTCCGGCAGCGGCAAGAGCACGATCGCACGGCTGATCGCCTCGCTGTGGGACGTGGACGAGGGCGTGATATCGCTGGGCGGCACGGATATCCGCAGGATACCGCAGGAGGCCTATGCCGACAGGGTCGCCTTCGTGAGCCAGGACAACTACCTGTTCAACATGACCGTGCGTGAGAACATACGCCTGGGCCGACCCGGCGCGACGGACGACGAGGTGGTCAGGGCGGCAAAGGAGAGCGGCTGCCACGAGTTCATCGTGGGCCTCGAGAACGGCTATGATACCGTCGTAGGTTCCTCCGGCGGCCATCTGTCCGGCGGCGAGCGGCAGCGCATATCCATCGCGCGCGCCATGCTCAAGGCCGCGCCCATCGTGATACTGGACGAGGCCACCGCCTATACAGACCCGGAGAACGAGGCGGTCATACAGCGCTCAGTGTCGAAGCTAACGGCGGGCAAGACGCTGATCGTGATCGCCCACAGGCTTTCCACCGTCACTGACGCGGACAGGATATACGTCGTGAACGACGGCGCGATAGAGGAAAGCGGCACGCACGAGGCGCTGCTTGCGCGTCACGGCCTGTATGAAAAGATGTGGAACGCGCACATGGAGGTGAAAGACGATGGTTAAGGTCATACGGCGCTTCTTCGATTTCTGCGGCGAGGCCAACCGAAAAAAGTTCGTGGCCTCCATCTGGCTGGGCGTGCTGATCGCGCTGTTCGAGGCGCTGAAGATCCCCGCCATCGCCG
>SVGK01000291.1 GCA_015056395.1 Clostridiales bacterium | reverse complement strand
GCTCAAGACCGAGAAGATCGACATCATCAAGTGGAGCCGCGATCCCGCGGAGTTCATCGCCAACGCATTGAATCCCGCGCGCGTGGTGAGCGTGGATATCGACGAAGAAGAGAAATACGCGCACGTGGTCGTGCCGGACAACCAGCTCTCGCTGGCCATCGGCAAGGAGGGCCAGAATGCCCGCCTCGCCGCGCGCCTGACGGGCTGGCGCATAGACATAAAGAGCCAGAGCCAGTACATCGCGGAGCATCCGACGCCGCCCGCGGAGGAAGCCGCGGCCGAGCCCGAACAGGAGACGCCCGCGCTGCCGCAAGAGGAATGAGTGTAGACCATGCCGAAGGTTCGTAAGATCCCCATGCGCATGTGCGTGGGTTGCCGCGAGATGAAGCCCAAACAGGAGCTGCTGCGCGTGGTCAAACCGCCAGAGGGCGAGTGCATGATCGACTTTCGCGGCAAAGCGTCCGGGCGGGGGGCGTATGTCTGCCCCGACACGCAGTGCCTGAAGAAGGCGCAGAAGGCGCGCGCGCTCGAGAGGGCGCTTGAAGCCACGATCAGTCCGGAGGTCTTCGACAAGCTCGCCGCGGCGATCGAAGAGGGCGTCAGAAAGTGACCGGCGCCATGGGGATGCTGGGCCTCTGCGCCAGGGCCGGCAAGCTCGTCTCCGGCGAGGAGATGTGCGTGAAGGCGATCAGGAAGGGCACGGTACAGCTGGCCATCATCGACAAAGGCGCGTCCGCCAACGCGAAGAAGGCGATGGGCGACGCGTGCAGGTCGGCGGATGTGAAGCTTTTGACCATGCCGGAAGGACAGCTTGGCCAGGCCATCGGCAAGCCGGGGCGCATGGCGGCCGCCATACGCGACGCAGGCTTTGCCGAAAGGCTCATACAATATCTATCGTAATCTAAGGACAATTCGGGGGTGCATGAAGGGAATGACCAAAGTCAGGGTTCAGGATGCTACGAGGGAACTGAGCGCGAACGCGGGCAAGATGCTCGAGAACGTCACGCGCCTGCGCAAGCAGTCGCAGGAGCTGCTCGATTCTCTCAAGAGAGCTTCGGACGAGTTCATACGCGAGGAAAAGGAGCGCCAGGAGCGCGAGAGCAAGGAGGAGCTGCGCAAGCAGTACGCCGACTCCGCCCAGTTCATGACGGCCTATTCCAGCGAACAGGGCCCGGAGATCCCCCCGGTCGAGACCAGGAAGCCGGAGCCGCCCAAGCCGGCGGAGAAGCCCGAGGAAAAGCCCGCGGAAGCGCCTGCGGAAAAGCGGGAGCCGGCGGCCAGGGCCGTCGAGACGCCCGCGCCGCAGCCCGCGCGCGAGCAGCAGCAGCCCAGGCGCGAGCCGCAGCAGCCCAGGCGCGACGTGCGCCCGGCGGCGCAGCCGCAGCAGCCCGCGGGGCAGCGCCCCTACGGGCGTCCCGTACAGCAGGGCATGGGCCAGCAGGGCGCGGGGCAGCGTCCCTACGGACGCCCGGTGCAGCAGGGCGCGGGCCAGCAGGCGGCGGGCCAGGGCGCGCGCCAGCCCTATGGACGCCCGGCGCAGCCGGGCGCGCGTCCGCCGCAGGGCGGACGTCCGGCGCCGGGCCAGGGCGGACAGCGCCCCTTCGGTCGTCCCGCACAGCCGGGCCAGGCCGGCGGCCGTCCCGCAGGCGGACGCATGGGTGGCGGCTTCGGACGCAGCAAGATGACGGATCTGGTGCCCTCCGTCGAAAAGGAGCGCGTATCCAATTACGATCCGAACAAGAAGCAGTACGTGCGCCAGAACGATCCCGAGCGCTCGAACCGCAACGCCTCCAAGAGCCGCCGCGACAACAGCCGCGCGATGAACAACACGGGCTACGATGACGATTTCGTGCGCGGCAAGAGGAAGAAGAAGGTCCAGCAGAAGGCCTTCATCGAGCCGATCAAGATCGAAAAGGCCGTCATGACCGCCGAGACCATCACCGTGCGCGACCTGACGGAGCGCATAGGCAAGCCGGCGGGCGAGATCATCAAAAAGCTGATGATGCTGGGCATCATCGCCACGATAAACAACGAACTGGACTACGACACGGCCTCTCTGGTCGCCTCCGAATTCGGCGTGGAGCTCGAGCTGAAGCTCGCGGAGACCGCCGAGGATGCGCTTGAGAAGGAGGACGTCGAGGACGCCGAAGAGGACCTGATCCCGCGTCCGCCGGTCGTCACGGTCATGGGCCACGTCGACCACGGCAAGACCTCGCTGTTGGACTACATCCGCAACACGCGCGTCACCGCGGGTGAGGCGGGCGGCATCACGCAGCACATAGGCGCCTACACGGTCGACCTGAACGGCCAGCAGATCACGTTCCTGGATACCCCCGGTCACGAGGCGTTCACGTCCATGCGCATGCGCGGCGCACAGGCGACGGACATCGCCGTGCTGGTCGTCGCGGCGGATGACGGCGTCATGCCTCAGACCGTCGAGGCGATATCGCACGCAAAGGCGGCGGGCGTACAGATCATCGTGGCGATCAACAAGATCGACAAGGTCGGCGCGAACATCGAACGCATCAAGCAGCAGCTGACGGAATACGAGCTCGTCTGTGAGGACTGGGGTGGCGACACCATCATGGTGCCCGTGTCCGCCATCACGGGCGAGGGCGTGGACCAGCTGCTTGAGATGATACTGCTGGTGGCCGAGGTGCAGGACTACCGCGCCAACCCGAACCGCAAGGCGCGCGGCATCATCATCGAGGCGCGCCTGGACAAGGGCCGCGGCCCCGTGGCCACGGTGCTGGTCAAGAACGGCACGCTGCGCGTGGGCGACACCATCGTCGCCGGCACGGCGTACGGGCGCGTGCGCGCCATGGTCAACGACCGCGGCGAGCGCGTGAAGGAAGCGGGCCCGTCCGCGCCTGTCGAGGTCATAGGCTTCAACGACGTGCCGGACGCGGGCGATACGATCTCGGCCGTGGACGACGACCGCCTCTCGCGCCAGGTGGCGGAGGAGCGCAAGGACAAGCTGCGCGCCGCGCTCATCAAGGATCAGCAGAAGACCACGCTGGACGACCTGTTCAGCCAGATCTCGGCCGGCCAGATCAAGGATCTCAACATCATCATCAAGGCGGACGTGCAGGGCTCCGTCGAGGCCGTGCGCCAGTCGCTGGAGAAGCTCTCCAACGAGGAAGTGCGCGTGCGCTGCATACACGGCGGCGTCGGCGCGATCACGGAGACGGACGTCATGCTGGCCTCCACCGCGAACGCCATCATCATAGGCTTCAACGTGCGCCCGGATTCCAACGCGCGCGACATGGCGGAGCGCGAGAAGATCGACGTGCGTCTGTATCGCGTCATCTATCAGGCCATCGAGGACGTGCAGAACGCCATGAAGGGCATGCTCGCGCCGAAGTTCCGCGAGGT